>CACYHU010000174.1 GCA_902774215.1 uncultured Chloroflexota bacterium | reverse complement strand
TTCCTGTCAGTTCCGCAAGAGCTATCTCGGCGTTTTGCAGACGGTGAAGTCCCATCCGGAGATCAGCGCACGTCTGCTGGAGAATCAGCTGAGCTGGAATAATACCCTGCTGAAGCTCTTCAAGACGAAAGAGAAGCTGGCGAAACCCCTTTCTCCGGCCGGGATCATGGGAGCGAAAACCAATGATCAGATTTCCGGCAGCGGGGATCAAAATATCTCCGAGTTGCCTCAGACCTCTGCGCTCACAGCTCAGCCCGCTGAACTCCCGCAGTCTTCAGGCCTCGAAATTCAGGACGAAGGCTTATCCGGGTTTTCCGCCCTGTCAGAACCGGCCGCCTACGGCGCGGTTCATGCCTACGGTCCGATTTCAGGTGAGCAGAAAAAGCAGCGGAAACAGGCAAAATTACCGAAGGCATTCGCCGCTGTCATGAGCCTTTCCGAAGCAGCGCAGCCGGAACAGCCGGCTCCGGCAGACGGGAATGGAGCTTCGGAGCTCGAAAAACTTCCAACCCCCGCCGAAACCGGAAACCCCGTTCCTGAAGAAGAAACAGCAAGAGAAATCAAAGCAGAAACAAATGAAGCGGATCCCTCAGCTGACGGAAATGAAGCTTCCGGATCCGAAAAACTTCCAACCCCCGCCGACGGCAGAAACACCGGTTCTGAAGTGGAAAACAAAGAAATCAAATCGGAAACGAATGAGCCGGATCCTCCGGCTCCGGTGTCCCGGACATCAGATCAAAACACATTCTTCAGTCCGGATGATCCGTTCGATTCAGCTTTTTCCGAGGATCATCCGCCGGAACCTGACTGGCCGCCCTGATCAGGCACCCCGCCGCTGCCTGTGGACAGATAACGATTACGCGTATAAGGTAAACACCGCTTTTTACGGATGAGTCAGAAAAAGAGCCCTGAAACACAGCGGGGGTATGGTGCCGCTGGCCCTCGGAAATTTTCTGACTCAGTGATGTATTTGATTGTCAGGGCATCTTCCGGCAGAAACACTTTTCAGACAAAAGTTGTAACAATCGGATTTATCAAAATTTGTAATAGTGGTAATATACATAATTATTTGTGATACTTTTGCTGATACAGGATTGCGGACAGCAAAAAAGAGTGCAAAATGGAAACTCAATACACCGCAGCTTTGATTGCCTTCCTTGGCGGAGCAGTGATCTCTTTGGTAAATGCGGTCATTACAGCCAGACAAGTCAAATCAAATAAAGATGCCATGGGGAATGCATCTGTTTTGAGGCAGATCCTCGGTTTAATTTATCTGACGGCCACTTATTTTGTGGTTCGTAAGTTGGGTATTGATTATTTTCTGCCTCTTCTTGGAGCTGCAATAGGGGTGACAATTCCCTCAATTCTGTTTGCAATTACGATAGCAAAAAATATGAAAGGAGATGATTGAACATGGGTGAACCATCCGAAGTTGTAATTCCACTGTTCGGGTTTCTGGACATCACCGGCGAAATCATCACGATGTGGCTGATTATCGCGATTCTTGCCATTATTTCAATTTATGTTGGGAAACATCTGCAGGAACGTCCGGGAAAATTTCAGAACATAATTGAAACCGGAATTGAATATCTGGACAATTCATATTCATCTACCCTCGGCCATACGCGTGCCCGTAAATATTTTTATTTTATGGGTTCGTTGTTCATTTTCATCATCTTTTGCAATTATTCCGGATTGATCCCGGGAGTGGGACTTACAAAATATTTGAAAGCACCGACATCCTCACTGTCCGTCACCGCGGGACTTGGCGTATGCACATTTTGTTTTTTACAGGCTTCAAGTGTCCGCGCAAAAGGGATCAAGGGATATATTAAACACTTCATTACCCCGATCGTCGTGATGCTGCCGCTGCTGGCACTGGATGAGATCATCAAACCGGTCTCTCTTTCTCTGCGGTTATTCGGCAATATTTTCGGTGAGGAAATGGTTATGGAGCAATTCTATGAGATAATGCCGATCGGAGCGCCCCTGATCATGATGGCGTTATCTTTATTATTCTGCGCTCTCCAGGCTATCGTTTATACGACACTTGTCTCGATTTATCTGGATGAAGCTACAGAAATAGAAGAGTAAAAACTGAAATCAGTTGAATTTTTAGTCATCATTTTATAATAATAATTCAACGGAAAAAGGTAAAATTTTGGTTTACTAACAAAAAGAGGTAGATTATGAGTGAAAATGCTGTTTATGCCATCGGTGCCGCAATTGTAATGACTGTCAGCACCATTACCCCTGCTATTGCACAGGGACTGACATCCAAATCCGCTATGGAAGCCATTGCCCGCCAGCCGGATGCCGCCGGTAATATCCGTTCCACATTGATCGTGGCGCTGGCCCTTATGGAAGCTCTGGCAATTTACGGTCTGCTTATCGCTTTCATGCTGATTTCCCATATTTCCTGAAACGGATAAGAGTTATGACGATTCAGATTTCATTGGTCATCTGGACGATCATCGGTTTTGTAACGCTTTCTTTTATCCTCAACAAATTTTTGTTTAAACCGCTGCTGAAGGTAATGGATGAGCGGAATGAAAAGATTGAAAAAGCAAAATCAGATCGGCAGGCTGAACTTGAACGCCGTGAAAAAACGCTCAAGGCGCTTGAGATTTCCAACGCTGCCCGGCAGCAGGAGGAACTGAAGGCCAGGCAAAGGGAAATTGAGAACGAACGTAAGAAGACAGAGACCATCCTTGCTGATAAAAAGGCTGAATACGATGTCGAACTTGAAAAGATCCGCCAGAAATACAGTACGGATACGAAAGCAGCAGAAGAAAACCTGTCTGCCAGTATTGATAAATTAGCACAAAAATATGTAAAAACTCAGATTCTATAGAGGAAACATGCCGCGATTTATTTACACAGTCATCAATTTTCTGCTGCTTCTCCTGATCATATATCTCGTCGGGCGGAAGATGATCGTAAACATTTTCCGCGGCCGCAGGGAGAAAATCAACCAGGATCTTGATGCAATCAATGAACCACTTCCCGAAGCAGAAGTTTATGATCCTTTAAAATCCGGTGAAGAGGGACAGCATCAGGCAGCTCTTGATGAAGAGCTTGCTGTACGTGAAAAGAAACTTTCTGAATTGAAAGAAAAATTCGAACATGAAAGTGAAATTTTACGACGCGAAAGTCTGCTGAATTCACGTTCCAACCTTGTCCAGCTTACCATGGACAAAGCCCGTGAATATATGAAATCCGAAGAGTTTCTTCAATCGATGAAGGATCAGGAAGATAAAGTCGCTGATCGTATTCTGAGCCTTATCAAACTGACTCCGGGTGACATGATGTACCTTGAAAAGAAGGGGAGACTTTATGTTTCACTCTTCTCTTCATATCCGCTGAAACTGACAACTATCGGACGGATCCACCAGGCAACTGACAAGCTGCTGGAGGACGTGGGCGGCATTACTTCTTTCCGTATTGTTGATGATGAAGAAGGTCTTATCGGAGGCTTCCGGCTAAGGATCGGCGATACTGTTTATGATTACACAGTGAAGGACCGTCTTTATATGCTTCAGGAAGCACTGAATGATATGCCCCTGAAAGAAACCACCTTCGAAAATATGCTCAACAGGATGCGGAAGGCAGTCGACAAGATCAAAATTGATGTGGACGTTTTTCAGGTCGGCCGCGTTCTTTCCGTTTCAGACGGGATCTGCTGGCTGGACGGGCTCGCAGATATCATGTATGGCGAGCTGGTAGAATTCATGGATACCCCGAAAAAGATGTACGGGATGGTTATGGATGTCCAGCCGGACAAAATCGGCTGCATGATTTTCGGTAAATTCCAGCATATTGAAACCTATTCGCGTGTGCGGCGTCTCGGCAGAATGGCAGAAACACCGGTCGGTGAAGAATTATTAGGCCGGGTGATCAGTCCCACCGGGGAACCAATCGACGGAAAAGGACGTATCTGGAGTCATGACAGTCGTCCGATTGAATTCTCAGCCCCGGCAATTCCGGATCGTCAGCCTGTTAAAGTTCCTTTGGAAACCGGTATCAAAGCAATCGATGCATTAGTTCCGATCGGCCGCGGCCAGCGTGAACTGATCATCGGCGACCGCCAAACCGGTAAAACATCCATCGCCGTCGATACGATTATCAATCAGAAAGATAAAGATGTGATATGTATCTACGTTGCTATCGGACAGAAGGAGACCACCGTTGCGGCAATCGTGGAACAGCTTGAAAAACACGGTGCAATGGATTACACAACTGTAGTCTGTTCATCGGCATCTGATTCCGCATCTGTTCAGTATATTGCCCCGTTTGCGGGTACTGCAATGGGTGAATATTTTATGTATAAAGGCAAAGATGTGCTGATCATTTATGATGACCTCTCAAAGCACGCCATTGCTTATCGTGAGCTGTCACTGCTGCTGCACAGGCCATCCGGTCGGGAAGCATATCCGGGTGATATTTTCTATCTGCATTCACGTCTTCTGGAACGTTCCGCGAAACTATCCGATGAAGCAGGCGGCGGATCTATCACTGCACTGCCAATCATTGAAACTCTTGCCGGGGATATCTCTGCATATATTCCGACAAACGTAATCTCCATCACCGATGGTCAGATATTCCTCGAAAGCGACCTGTTCAATGCCGGGCAGCGTCCTGCAGTCAATGTAGGGTTATCCGTCTCCCGCGTAGGAGGATCGGCACAGACAAAGCTCATGAAGCAGGTTGCCTCAAATCTGCGGACCGGGCTGGCTCAATACCGCGAATATGCCTCTTTTACTCAGTTTGGTGCGGAGATTGATGAAGCGACACGAAAAACACTTGCAACCGGCGAACGGATGATGGCAGTACTGAAACAGGATCGCTTTACCCCAATTCCCACCTGGGAACAGGCATTGCTGATTTATGCAGTCTCTAACGGAGCCGCTGACAAATGGGACCCCGGCAAAATCGGAGACTTCAGCAAAAAGCTGCTGGATTGGTTCAAGAGCAATCAAAAGCCTGTTTGTGACGAACTGAAAACAGGACAAAAAATGAGCAGGGAAGTCAAGTCATCGGTAGATGCCGCTCTCGCTGAATTTGGAAAGCTGGCCTGAACATGGCAAACCTGCAGGTGCTGAGAAAGCGCTATAAAAGCATCCAGGCGACATCCAGGCGACAGCGGACATGGCTTCCGCCCTGAAAACCGCCTCATCAGTCAAATACTCAAAAATATCAAGAGTATTGATGAACATTGATGCATATTCACGCGCCTGCAATGAAACGCTTGCTTTGTTCGGAAATTCAGGATTGAAAAGGCGCACCAAAACAGTCAAAAGCAAAAATTGTTTTGTCTTTCTTTCAAATGACCGTGGTTTTTGCGGCGGGTTCAATGGGGAACTGATCAGATTCTTTGAAGCGAGAATGACAGAGGAATCCGAACCGCCGCTGTTAATTGTTTACGGTAAAAAAGGTATCGCTTTCTGCAGAGAAAAAGGGTTCACTTTTGAAACTTCTCTCTTGGCTGATGTCCCGACATACGGAGATGCTGAAGCACTGACGAATAAATTATACGATTTATATGCTTCAGGTGAAGTGAATCAGGTATACATAATACACCAGCATTTTGTCAATATGATGCAGCAGATTCCGACAGCTGAATTGATCCTGCCGCATCAGCAATCAGAAAGCGAAACAGAAAAAGACTTTTTGTTTTTACCGGACAAAGAAACT
>CACYHU010000173.1 GCA_902774215.1 uncultured Chloroflexota bacterium | reverse complement strand
TATTGAAATTTTGCCTTTGGCAGTCTGAAAAAATGTTTGAAGTATCTGTTCAGGACCAGGTGACGCAACACGGATGACAGGCCTTTCGTGCGGACTTCGCCGCAGCAGAGTGCCAGTCACCGTGTGCTCCGTTCTGAATAGTTACTGTTTGAAAAAATAAATCCGGGATTACGGAAAAACTGCGGTAATCCGCATAAAAGGAAAGGCTGATAATTATGAAAAAATATTTTTTACTCTTTGTTGTTGTCGCTCTGATGAGCATTGTATGTTCCGTTTTCGCTGAAACTGATAATTCTGATACTTCATGGACCGGAGACGGCAGGGATGATGCTGCCGCGGAAGATTTTAACAGAGAATGGGACCTGAATACTTATATCTATGGAGAAAGCGATCTTCCCCTTTCCCTGTTCGGTATGGATGATACGAACACCGGAGAAGATGGCAAAGTAAGGCAATTAATAGAAATTCACGCTCTTGAAGATGCATCTGAAAAAGATTACAACGGCGTCTGGATACCTTTCATGCGTTATCTAAGGTCTTTCAGAGATGCTGTACCTGTTGATGATACGTACAAAGATGATTTCATCTTAATTTATGACAAAAGAGTTTCCATTCAGCTTATGGGCAAATTATACGATAAACTGCCGTATGAATTCTCAGACGGAGCTGTTTTGTCAGTAATAAACGGCGGCCAAAGGAATTGTGTCGACGTATCGATGCGGCTTTTATATGACAATATCATGCTTTACACGATCGGATGGGACGGTGAGGCCAAAGCGGAATTTTTCTGTTACCTGAAAGGCGGTATTTAGTTTGTTATCCGGTGGCATGATGATCGTTCTTTTCAATCTCTGTGTCAGCGGGGAATCAGGTCCGGATCCGAAATTCCCCGTATATAAAAATGTCTCCTGTCAATAAAGACGGTATCGTTTTTATCCATTCATAAAATCTATTCTGAGGTAAAAACTATGAAACACTTTGTTTTATTATCCGTACTGTTCGTAATATTCTCTTTCGCTTCATCCTCTTCCGGCCAGGACATTATTTCCGAACCGCACACGATAGAAATTCATGCGCTTGAGGAAGTTTCTGAAACTGATTTTGAAGGTACATGGATCCCGTTTTACATTCTGATCAATAACAAACACATATATATTACTATTGTAGGGAATACTTTTACCGACCTGCCATACAAATTTGATGACAACGCTGTTCTTACCGCTATTAATGGCGGAACAAAAAACGAAATACTTGTAACGCTGCGGCTGCTTGGAGACGATTACATGCTTTATTCTTTGTTCTTTGATGGCAAAACACAGGGGGAGCTTTTATGTTACAGGTTAGAGGCATTCAGGCAATGAATATCTGAAAACCTTCATAACCGCGCGGCGGATTTCGCCGCGCGGTTTTTGAATGTTTTCTTTCAGGAAACCTGTATTCCAATACACCGGAGGGCGAAATGTTTCAGCACGCAGGAAGATTGCTTTTTTGTTTATTCCCTTTATATTTTTCCTTCCTGATTTCGCCTTCAATTATGCAAACGATCCAGGCGGAAGTAGTACTGTCGGATGTTCTTTTGTTCTTTCTCACAAAACAGTATTAAACAGCAGCCAATGGCCATAGGCTGGAGTCTAAGGGTATTCTGCATGTATTTAAGGAAAATGAATTTGCGCACTGTCAACACGTGTTCGAACAATAAGCACAATGCCATAATATAAGCAGGATACGAAAGGAATGCAGTTTCGAAAAAAACCTGAATTTTACCTGAATTCCTGTAAAGGCTGCAAATTAAAATAAAAACAACATTACAACTGGAGGGTAACCATGAAACGCTTTACTACTTTTATTCTTATTATGATTGCGGCGCTCTGCTGCGTGATGTCCGCTTCCGCTGCGGATGAACATTTCACATGCGGTTCCGATCCGGCGATGCTTACCAACAAAAAATACGACAATTTGTATCTCGACGTGGAAGGCTGCGGGGAAGATGTGGTGCTGGAAAAAGTCACTGTGACAGGAAATCTTGTCTACAACGGCGGAAAAGATATGTCAGACCATCATTTGACAATAAAAAAATCTTCTATTCAAAACTTCTTCATGCCATGCGAATCATCGCATTCCTGCTCATTGAGTATTAAAAATAAAAGTCTGTTTTCGTCAGGAATTTATAATCTGGTCGTGATGCCGTCCGGAAATGAAAAAGGAAAAATATATATCGATGGAAACTATGGAATGCTTGCAAGGCTGAATTTTGTTGTGGATGAGATCACCGATGACTATTCAGGTATATTATACAATGGATATAAAACCTTTGAGCCAACAAAAGTTTCCATTCCTGCGGGTTTGCCGGATAATCTTTCCTCAAGCGACACTGTTGAAATTGAGCTGAGCAACATTACAGTGGAACAGTTTTCCGTTGCGAACAAATCGAAAAGTGCCGTTTCTTCCATCAGTATGAATCAAAGCGTAATAATATATATTATGTCTGCATTTACGCCTTCACTGAAGCTCTATTCCTATGAAAAAAATGCCGATTACGACAGATGCCCGTTGATTAAAACATTTATCAGCGTTATAGACGGAATTGAAATGGAATTGTCGATGGATTTTGTGCAGATACATATTGCCCACATACTTGGAAATAATAACAGCAGCAGCAAGCTTAAGCTAAAAGTCGGATATGAAAAGCACGTTAGATCTGATTATCCGGAGATAGTCAACCTGTTCCTCTTCGGCTCCAATTTGGATGTTTCAGGATATCTTGCTCCTGACAAAGATATGAAGAACGTGGTTCGTGTCATTATTACAGAACAGCCTCAGGGTTATCATGTGAATCCATCGCCGGCACTCATGACTGAATTTCTTGAAAAATATGGTGGAACATACTTTAGTCATTATTTTTATCCGGCTCCGATAAGCCAGTATGAAGAATATCTTGAAATGGACAATGCGAAGGCTCAACTTTCTGCGGTAAGTCTTTTCTCAGAATTGTCGGAAAAATATGCCCGCAATTATCCGGACAGCGGCACAAACTGGATTCCTCATTTCAATTTCGCATATGCCAGTATTGGGAAAGCCGTATGTGCGCAATCAATCACAGAGAAAGTTTCAGCGCTCAGCATGTTCACTTTTGTCACAGATAGTTATATGACCCTTCATGATCAGCCTGCCCGGTATGTCATGCAGGACGGACTTACAGCATCTCTTGCGGAAAACCCGATTTATGGCGGAATTGAGTTTCTTCCGGGATGCCACACCTATGCTTTTGATCAGCGAACCGGACGGCTTGTCGTAATCGACTGAAACCGGTTCTCTGATACACAAAAAATATTTTTACAAAGAAAGGCTGATTATCATGAAAAAATATACTTTACTCCTTGTTGTTATAGCTCTGATGAGCATTGCCTGTTCCGTTTTTGCCGAGGTAGATATTTTTGAAACTTCATGGATCGGAGACGTCAAAGAAGATGCCGTCGTTGAAGATTTCATTGGGGAGTGGACAATGCATACATACATCTATGATGAAATTGAACTCGCCGTTGCCTGGTTCGGTACGTACGATATGAGCATCAGAGAAGACGGGACTCTTTATCTGGATATATTTGATCACATTTATTATGATATTGAATACTCTTTTTCTGACGGGATTCTCAGTGGTGAGTTTTTTGATTCTGAAATCGATTGTGACAGCAAATTTGCGATCCAATATTATTCCGGAGACGCTGTTATCTTGACATTGGATGAAGTAACCCCAAAGGGCACATGGGAAACAAAATATATTTACGCTCGTCAGGATGAAATACCTGAAGTAAATATAATGGAAATGATAGGAGCCAATCAGTAACAAAACACCACCCTGGATAAGAAATGCTTTGCGGGCGCAAGGAAATAAAAGCCTTGTGCCCGCCTTTTTTATTCAGCGAATTATCCTGTATGAATATCCACCCCGCCAGCCTGAAGGAGGCCGCCAACATGAACTGCCCGACACAGGAAAGTGCCTTTTTATCCGGATTTGTAAGTATCACATTGTGAGAAACAAAAAAATTGTTACACATCAGTTGTCAGGATCAGGTAAAAAATTGAAAATAATACAGTTTTCTTTTCTCCGATTTGCTGATAAAATTACTGCATGAACAATGCAGCAGAGTATCTCGGAAAAACAATAAACAGACGATATCATATCGAGAAACAGCTTGGTGAAGGCGGTATGGCTTTTGTATTTAAAGCATACGATACTTTCGAGAAGGAATATGTGGCAATCAAAATTATTCGGAAAGAAGCCTTTGCTCCAAATAAATGGGACCGGGTCACAGACCGTTTCGATGCGGAAGCCATGGCATTGTTTAAACTCAGTAAGCGAAATCATCCCAACATTGTTTCATTTCTGAATTATGGCGAATATAACGGCGAACCGTACATCGTGATGGAACTTCTCGGGGATAATACACTCTCGAGAAAAATGAACCGGAAATTTTCAATATCTGAAGCCGCAAAAATTTTAGCACCTGTCGCTGACGGATTGTACCTCGCGCATCGCAGTGGAATAATTCATCGTGATGTGAAACCGTCTAATATTATGTATCATGAGGGAAGATGGGTCCTGACGGATTTCGGAATCGCAAAGGATCTGGGTTCCGGAGACGGAAAAGAGCTGACAGAAGCAGGACATTCGATTGGTACCCCTGATTATATGTCCCCGGAGCAGTGCCTGGGTGCCAAAGATATAGACGGACGTTCAGATGAATACTCACTCGGAATCATTTTTTACGAAATGATTACCGGGGAAAAACCGTTCACAGCCGAAAGCAGGGAGGATGTTATCCGGCAGCAGATATTTGCTGAAGTTCCGAAACCGGAAGGCGTCCCTGAAGATGTTGAGAAGATTCTCTGTAAAGCATTGGAAAAGGATCCCGCGAAACGTTATCCTACGATCAAAGAATTCGGAGCTGAACTGAAAAAACTGATCGATCAACAGCAGGATCCTGAAATTGAGACCGATCCGGGAGATTCTGCATCAACACTTGAGAACCCTGTTTCCGTGGAAGGGATGATTCCGGAGTTCTCATCTTCCGATGACAGACGGGAAAATCCGGATGGACAAGGTAAAAAGACGGCAAAAAATAGATATGTCGTATTCATTTTAGTTTTTATCATAATACTGGCCGGATGCGGCGGCATTTTATTTTTCAGAAAAAACCGGAACTCAACAGGTTTTCCTGTCGAAACTAAGGCGGAAAATCTTTCAGGGTCAGAAACTGCCATCATTACACAAGAATTATCAGACACCTTATTACCATCTGAAACTTCAGCACCGGATACCAGGAACAGGACTTTTTCGGTTCTGGCTTCTGAAACGCCGGCGGCAGCCGCAGGAAAGAGCGGGCATACCGTTATGCCTTCTGAAACGCAGATGCCGGTTGATACAGAGGGTGTTTATATTGACAGTTGTCCAATGAAAAGCTTCCTGAAGAAAGGTGACAAGGCAGAAGTGGCAATTGCAGCGGGGCTGCTTATCAGGGAATCACCTTTTGGCACACCTACCGGAAACCAGGCCTTTTCCGGAAAGGAAATCGATATCATAAGCGATCCTGTATGTGTTAACGGAGTCGTATGGCATAAAGTTAATTTTATCGGACATGAAGGATGGTGCATGGAGGGAAAAGAGGGAGAATATTATCTTCGAAAGGCTGACAGCAATATGACTGCTTTACCGGAGCCAAATGCAGACAATTCTCCGTCAAACGATCCAACCGGGGCACCTGACGGTTTATGACAAACAGGCAGAAGGATCTTTATCATCAGTTCAGATGAGACTTCGCCTGTTTATTTGTATTATCATGATGCAAAATTTTCAGACGGTCGTTTTCCATCACATAAGTGTAACTGTAACCGGTTTTCACTGCGCCGGACAAAGAGCTTATGCTCCGTTTGTCCGGGTTTTATTTGTAAAAATGATCGATGTTTATTACGGGTAATTCCTGCGTGATCTCCCCATCTTTATTCGGTTTTGTTTTCATTCGGACGCGAAAACCGCAGTTTTCACAGTAAATGGCTCTTTCGCCGATCAGGTGCCCGCAGCGGGGGCATTTGATTCCGGATGTAAATTCTGCTGCCTTTTTTTCATTTTCCATGCCGGCAGTTTTCTGAATTTCATCTTTCGTATTTGGTTTGCGGGGAAAAAACAAAGAACACATATCTCCTCCGGTAATAACCTCTTTTATATTTATTATAGGTAACGAAAATATTGAAATTTCGGGTAATTTTCGGGGAATATTTGACAGTCCAGATACATTCGAAATGGAATTTTATTTCATAATTTTGATTATCAGTTTCAATTACCCGAATGGCAGTGAAAAACACCTGATTTTCTCCCGAATTTCATGTACACACATAATCTAAAATAAAACCATCAAAC
>CACYHU010000172.1 GCA_902774215.1 uncultured Chloroflexota bacterium | reverse complement strand
GTGATTGCGGCGGTCAGAGTGGTTTTACCGTGGTCAATGTGACCCATTGTACCCACATTCAGATGGGGTTTGCTTCGGTCAAAATGTTGTTTTGCCATTGTATTTTCTTCTCCTAAAGAAAACGAATTATAAATTTAGAATTTTTGATGCAGTCGCGTCAGATACCGCTGCATAATGGTCAAATTCCATTGAAAATACACCCCGACCCTGCGTTGCGGAACGCAGAACTGTAGTGTATTCGAACAACTCGCCAAGCGGTACCATAGCGTGAATGATCTGGACACCGCCCATACTCACTTCAGAGCCCTGGATCTCACCGCGGCGCGAACTGATCTGACCCAATACGTCGCCGAAAAATTCTTCCGGGACAGTGACTTCCACTTTCATCAGCGGTTCCAGAAGGATCGGTGATGCATGCTCAACAGCTTCTTTAAATCCCATGCTGCCGGCAAGCTTGAAAGCCATTTCACTTGAGTCAACTTCGTGGAAGGAGCCATCTATCAATTCCACTTTCACGTCAGTCATCGGGAATCCTCCCAGCGGTCCTGATTCGGCCGCTTCAAGAACACCCTTTTCGACTGCCGGAATGAATTCTTTCGGGATAGCGCCTCCGACAATCATATTTTCGAATTCAATTCCCTTTCCGGGCTCATTCGGCAGGACGTTCAGCACCACATGACCGTATTGACCATGACCGCCGCTTTGTTTGGCGTATTTGTAACTGTAACGTTCGACAGGTTTGCGTATCGTTTCCTTATAGGCGACACGTTCCTTACCGACATTTGCCTGAACACGAAATTCGCGCTTCATACGATCAACAATGATCGCGAGCTGGAGTTCGCCCATTCCTGCAATGACCGTCTGTCCGGTATTTTCATCCGTACGGACGCGGAATGTGGGATCTTCCTCAGCGAGTTTCTGCAGAGCCAAACCGATTTTTTCCTGGTCAGCGAGCGTTTTCGGCTCAATTGCCACGGAAATAACCGGCTCCGGAAAGCTGATCGATTCCAAAACAACCGGATGATGCTGGTCGCAAAGTGTGTCACCGGTAAAGGTATCTTTCAGCCCTAAAACAGCCGCAATATCACCGGCAAAAACTTCATTGACATCATCCCTGCGGTCGGCATACATGCGGATCAAACGGCCGACACGTTCCTTTTTCCCTTTGACAGGGTTCAGAAGCATTGTGCCCTGTTTGACCGTTCCGGAATAGACCCGGAAATAAGCCAACCGACCTACATATGGATCGGTAACGATCTTGAAAACCAGTGCTTTGACCGGTTCATTATCGTCCGCGTGACCGGGAATTTCTTTCTTCCCGTCAACGCTGTGTCCCCTGACCGGCGGAATATCCAGCGGGGAGGGGAGCAGATCAACCACCGCGTCAAGCAAAGGCTGAACGCCTTTGTTCCGCAGACAGGATCCGCAGTATACCGGATTGCAGATACCGGCGATCACCGCTCTGCGCAGTCCGTGAATGATTTCCTCATTGGAAAGCTCTTCGCCTTCAATGAAGCGTTCCATCAGTTCATCGTCCAGTCCGGCAATTTCTTCAACTAAAGCATCACGAGCGGCCGCAGCGATATCCCGCATTGCTTCCGGGATCTCTTCTACGATCATATCGGTACCCAGTTCATCTTCCCAGTAAAACGCTTTCTGGGAAAGAATATCTATAACACCCTCAAAATTGGCTTCAGCACCAATCGGGATCTGCATAGCGATGGGATGTGCTCCGAGACGGCGCCGAATGGTTTCGATCGCGTTCTCATAGGATGCTCCGGTCCGATCCATTTTATTTATAAAACAAATGCGCGGGACATTATACTTATCTGCCTGACGCCAGACGGTTTCACTCTGAGGTTCAACCCCCTGTGTCGCGTCGAACACCACAACACCGCCATCGAGGACACGGAGACAGCGCTGAACTTCAGCGGTAAAGTCAATGTGCCCGGGAGTGTCAATGACGTTCATGCGATAACCCTTCCATTCGGCTGTCACAGCGGCGGAAACAATCGTAATCCCCCGTTCGCGTTCCTGTTCCATCCAATCCGTTACAGTATTACCGTCATCAACATTACCGATACGGTACGTTTTCCCTGTATAAAACAGGATCCGTTCAGTCGTTGTGGTCTTACCGGCATCGATATGCGCGATAATGCCAAAATTACGGTACTTTTCTAACGGAAATTCTCTCGACATGTTGTTCTTATTTGCTCCGATTACATGCGATAGTGAGAGAACGCACGGTTGGCTTCAGCCATTTTGTGTGTTTCTTCACGTTTGCGGATGGCACTGCCGGTATTATTGAAAGCATCCAGGATCTCTCCGGCCAGGTCTTCATCAAAACCCTTGCCTGTGCGATTGCGGGCTGCATCGATGATCCAGTGCATTGCCAGAGTCTGGCGGCGGCTGACGGGAACTTCTACCGGAACCTGGTAGGTTGCGCCACCGATACGGCGGGGGCGGACTTCCATGACAGGACCGACGTTGGAAAGTGCAATTTCGAGAACTTCAAGACCATTCTTGCCGGTCTTCTGACTGCAGATATCCAGTGCACCGTAGACCAGACGGGTCGCAGTGCTGCGTTTGCCGTTCCACATAATACGGCTGATCAAATTGGTTACTAATGTACTGTTGTAGCGTACATCCGGGAGGATTTCCCGCTTTTCAGGTTTGGTACGTCGCATTCAAAATCTCCGTTATTTATTTCTTGGCTTTCTTCGCGCCATATTTTGAACGACCCTGCGCGCGTTTCGCAACACCGGTACTGTCGAGAGTACCGCGGACAATGTGATAACGAACACCAGGGAGATCCTTCACACGACCACCGCGGACAAGAACGACACTGTGTTCCTGCAGGGAATGGCCTTCGCCAGGGATATAGGCGGTCACTTCAAGACCGTTGGACAAACGAACACGGGCAATCTTACGCAGAGCGGAATTCGGTTTCTTCGGGGTTGTGGCACGAACGTTCGTGCAGACACCACGCTTCTGCGGAGCGCCCTCAGCGACACGAGTGCGGCGCTGGTTGCTGGAATTGTAAGTATACAGCAATGCAGGAGCCTTACTCTTCACTGACGGGGTCTTACGACCTTTACGAATCAGTTGATTGATGGTTGGCACTTTCTATAGCCTCCAGTTAGAATCTGTCGGCGGTCTCCCGCCGGTTTGCCGGTCGTCTATCGAGTCTCCGTTACCGGCTGCCTTACAGGCACAAACATACAGAACCCACCCGGACTCGTCGGGCAAGCGATAAAGATTATAACATAATTTTGAGAAAGTTTTTCTTAAGATGACGCAAATATGACGTTTTTGCAGATGTCATTTTTCAAGTGGCTGTTGTCAGAAGTTCTTTGAAGATTTTTTTTCGAACCATCCGCGTTTTCTATTTTATTTTTTGTTTAAGGTTTTCCAGTAAATTTTTACACGCCTGAGAAATATCATTATATGTGGTCGTAAAATCACCGCTGTACCAGGGATCATCGACCTCTCCTCCGGTCGAATAATCCTTCAGCAAACGAACCTTCTTCTCCGAATCTCCGCTGAAAAGCCGCATCATGTCCCTGATATTTTCACGGTCCATACCAAGGATCAGATCATATTTATCATAGTCTGACTGCTTCAGCCTGACAGCCCGCTTTCCGCTGCAGGAGATATTATGTTTCTTCAATTCCGCCTGTGTCCCGTAATGAGGAGGATTTCCCAATTCCCAGGCAGAGGTAGCCGCGGAGGCGATCTCGAATTGATCTTCAAGACCTGCTTTTTTTACCATATCGCGAAACACAAACTCCGCCATCGGAGACCGGCAGATATTGCCAAGACAAACAAACATGATCCTGAGCATGATTTTTCCCTGTCATTTAATATCTGTTCAGAACTGAGCCAACGGTGACAGACATTTTGCTGCCACATCCGTTCCTATTATAGATACTTCATTTATAATATATGAATTGTAACCGAACATTATCACGGCAGGCGGATCCGTGTTTCCACATCGTGATAATAAATTTGAAGTTTACATTTTACAGGAGACGAAAGCACATCATGAACCGCCAGACCATTGATCGAATCCGAAAATTTACAGCTGACAGGGACTGGGAATGTTTTCAATGGGATGATAACCATTATGACCTTGAGCATGTCAAAGAGGAACTGGCGGATGTCATCGTCTACTGCCAGGACATGCTGGATAAATTAGGACTGGATGCAGATGAGATCGTCAATGCAAAAATGACAAAAAATGAAGCAAAATATCCGGTTGAGAAAGCCAGAGGAAAATCGGATAAATATACTCAGTTAGGGACCGGAGATCGGGAAGCAGGATACAGGAAATAGTGTCTCTGAAATTATTCAGTAACTGTCTGTTACATTTGTCATGATATTGGGTTCAGGGGATAATTTCTCATTTTTCCCATTATAATTTGATATTAAGATGTTCGGCAATCATTGTCTGAAGGGAGCTTATAAAGACTAAGCAGTGGATTCGACTTCCACACAGACATATAAAAGCGCTTCCAGCAGTAATTTATGACCTTTCTTTACGGGTTTCATACCCCGGCAGCGCTTTGTAATTTGTAATCAGGTTCTTCCTTTCAGAGGGAAAGACGCTATATAGAGATATATCGAAGCCGGTTCGACTCCGGCAGGAACATATAAAAGCACAGCCAGCAACTTTACTCGATTCAGGGACTGGTGGGAAGACTCAATCTCCCGTGCGGGTTCGAGTCCCGTAATCTGCAGCAATGCGGATCTGGTGGAATTGGCAGACACGCCAGAGAGGTTATCTGTGCTTTGTTTTTTTGAAAATATGTCATCTTTGGACGGGAAGACCGTTTGTAAACCAAACCGGTGCAGGTTCGATCCCTGCAGTGACATCTAAAAGCGCATACAGCATTTTTCATCGCCGCCCTTAGACGAGACCCGCTATGCACCGTCTGATAAACGGTAAACAAGTGAAAAACCAATCGCGCTTTGATTTTTTGAAAGGCACATACAGCAAAATAAGACCATAACCCACTTATCTTTGGATCCGGGGAGCAATCCCTTGTGCCTTGTTTTTCATGGAAATCTGATGAAAGGAGGATAATTTCCATGTTCAAATCAATGAAAAACTTTTTAGACGCTTTGAAAGAAGAAGCCAACAAGACCCTGACGGAAAATAAGGCTGTGACTTATCGCAGCTCCGGTTCAGAGTGTGTTGACCTTTTCGCATCGATCGGCGCGCTGCGCAGTTCAAAAGAAGAGGACATTATCCGCCGGTTCATCAAAGCCTGGTCAGATGAAAAAACCACTGCGATGAAGATCCTCTTTTACGCGCGTGATATCCGCGGCGGTCTGGGAGAACGCCGTGTCTTCCGCGTTATCCTTTCCGAGCTGGCAAAGCTTGAGCCGGACAGTGTACGTAAAAATGTCGCACTGATCCCGGAATACGGACGTTACGACGATCTGCTGGAACTGATAGGAACACCCTGCGAAGCGGATGCACTCGCATTCATCCGGGAACAGCTGGACGCCGATCTGGCCGCAATGGAAAAGGGAGATTCAGTCTCACTTCTGGCAAAATGGCTGCCTTCGATCAATGCATCCTCACAGGAGACCCGCGATCAGGCAAAAATTGTCGCCAAAGCCCTCGGGATGAACGATGCGCAATACCGCAAGACACTCAGCGCGCTGCGTGCCCAAATCAAAATCATCGAAAACAATCTTCGTGAAAAAGATTACACTTTCGACTATGCGCAGCAGCCTTCCAAAGCGATGTTCAAATACCGCAGGGCTTTCAACCGCAATGACGCTGAGCGCTACAACACGTATCTGAGCAAGGTGGAAAAAGGAGAAGCAACGCTCCACACCGGAACGCTGATGCCCTATGAGCTGGTTCGTTCTGCTCTGTCTGCACCGGATAAAGCGGAACGGAAAAGCCTGGACGTGACCTGGAACGCGCTGGAAGATTTCACAGACGGACGCAACGCGCTGGTCGTGATTGACGGATCTGGCTCCATGTATGGAAGCGGAAATCCCCGTCCGATAGAAGTCGCGTTGTCACTGGGTATCTATTTTGCTGAACGGAATACCGGACAGTTCCGGAACCATTTCATCACCTTCTCAATGAATCCGAAACTTGTTGAAATCAAAGGTGAAGATTTTACGGATCGGGTACGGTACTGCAAAAGCTTCAATGAAGTCGCCAATACCAATATCCAGAGGGTGTTCGAGCTGATACTGGAGACCGCTGTTAATAACCATCTGCCGCAGTCCGAGATGCCGGAAACGCTCTATATTATTTCGGATATGGAGTTCGACTTTTGCACCCGGGATGCCGGCATGACGAACTTTGAGTATGCGAAAAGGCTCTATGCTTTGCATGGTTATCACTTGCCGCAGGTCATATTCTGGAATGTTCAGAGCCGTCAGGAACAGGTCCCGGTGAAAATGAACGAACAGGGCGTCGCGCTGGTCAGCGGGTGCTCCCCGCGCATCTTCAGCATGGTGATGCAGAACGAACTGGATCCGTATAAGTTTATGATGAACGTGATCGGGTCAGAACGTTACGCGCCGATCACTGCCTGAGGAAAATATTTACTGAAATATTAATAAGGGTGTCTCAAATTCTTTTGAGGCACCCTCTTACTTGGTTGGTAAGAATTATTCTTCTGTCAGTCAACTGTTTGTTCGGTGACAAATTCCCATTCGCCGGTTTCATTGTTTACGCGTTTCACGAAAGCAGATGTGCGGATCGCGTCACCGATTTCGTCAAAGACAATTTTGCCGGAAACACCGGTGATATCGACACTCGGAAGTGCTTCCAAAATCGCTCTGGAATCGGTTGAACCGGCAATTTTCATCGCTTCAAGGGCGACCAGGTAGGTATCATACCCCATGGCGGATACTGCGGCAATCATGTCATTCCCGCCGTTATTGGTCAGGTATTCGCTGTCGGAGTTCAGCCATTCCCTGAAACCATTATCAAATTCCGGATTGGCGCCTTCCTGATAAAAAGTGGTGATGGTCAATTCCACATCAGTTCCTGTGGCCGCTTTAGCGACAACGTTGCTGTCCAGTGTATCTCCGCCGAGAATCGGGAAGCCTGCATTCTGGCTGGCAGCCTGCTGAACGATCTGAGTCGAATAGGCAATGGAAACCGGGCAGAAAAATACGTCAGCACTGTACATTTCCGCATTGGTCAGATAAGAGGTAAAGTCAGAAGTTCCGTTCGGGAAGGAGTCTGCAATGACGGTGCCTCCAAGACCTTCAAATGCCTGCTTGAAATAAGTTGTAAGACCCTGATCATAGTCGTTGCCAAGTTCCGCAAGACAGTAAGCAGTGCGGGCTCCCAGTTCCTTGTAGGCATAGTTGGCAAGGACAACACCCTGAAAAGGATCGAGAAAACAAATGCGGAAATAGTGATCATTCCCTGCGGTCACTTGCGGATTGGTAGAAGAGGCGGTGATTGCAGCAATATCGGCATCCGCAAAGTATTTGGAGCCGGCAATCGAAACACCGGAACCGTAGGAACCCAAAACGACGGAAACCCCGCTGGCTACGAGCGCCTGTGCTGCTGACGGGGCTTTGTCTGTTGAAGATCCGTTGTCGGCATATACCAGTTGTATCTCATAGATTTCCCCGCCGATTTCTATTGTCGGGGTCAGGTAGTTGGCATACTGAACCCCGAGCATTTCCTGTTTTCCGCCAGCGCCGGAGTCACCGGACGCGGGTTCGTAGATACCTATCTGCACGATATTATCAGCGAAGACAGTTGCTGCAGTCAGTATATTGAAACATAATACGACAATGAGAAATAATAATGATTTTTTCATAATACCTCCTGAGTGTTTGTTCGTTTTGAACTGAATTCATCTCAATCCAAAATAAAAAGACAGTCATCTGCGTACATGCCGGTACGGGAATTTCTTTGATCCTCATTGATTGTCCGGTACAGTCGTTCACCGGATGCGGTCGACCTATATATCAAAGAATGAATAAAGGATCACTCTCCGCTTGCTCCATAATTGGAAAGGACCCGTGCGGACGGATCATTGACGTTGCAGCCATCCCAGTTCCGGTTCGGCATCCAGAAATCAACGACCATTTTTGCCTGTCCGGGATAATATTTTTCGAAAATCTCCCGATAGAGCAGGGATTCTTTCGTAAAAGGCTGTGCAAAAACATATTGCTGCCGCCGGCTTTCAAACTCCTCATCGGAATATATGCTTTCCGCGTAGTCCTTCAGATAATTGACCATGGAATGGCCGACCGCATCGGAAAAGGCAGCCTTTTCCCGCCATAAAATTTCATCCGGGAGATACCCCTGTCCTTCAAAAGCATGCCGGAGTAGATATTTCCCTTTGCCGAATTTGTTCATCTTCAGCTCCGGATCAATGCTCATCACATAACTGACAAAATCCAGATCCCCGAAAGGAACGCGGGCTTCCAAAGAATTGACCGAAATACAGCGGTCAGCCCGAAGGACATCATACATATGAAGCTCACGGACCCGTTTCTCTGCTTCCTTCTGAAATTCAACAGCTGAAGGAGCGAAATCGGTATATTTATATCCGAACAGCTCATCGGAGATCTCACCGGTCAAAAGGACGCGGATATCGGTCTGTTCATGGATCGCCTTACAGCAAAGGTACATTCCCATGCTGGCACGGATCGTCGTGATATCGTAGGTCCCGAGCAGTTCGATGACTTTTTCAAGTGAACCGATCACATCATCCGGAGTCATGTACACCTCCGTATGATGGCTGCCGATATAGTCCGCGGTCTGCCTTGCGTATTTCAGGTCGATGGCATCTTCGGTCATCCCGATAGCAAAGGTCTCGATCGGATGACTGCACTCCCGGGCTGCGATCGCACAAACAAGCGATGAATCCAGACCACCGGAGAGGAGAAACCCGACCTTCGCATCCGCGACCAACCGCTTTTGAACGCCCGCGATCAATTTATCATGGATCTTTTTGCATGCCTCATCCAATCCGTCCTGCGAAACTTTCTCAACATAAGCGATGTCGCTGTACCGATGGAACTGCCCGTTCCGGTAATAACATCCGGGCGGGAAAGGAAGGATCTTTTCTGTCAGGCCGACCAGGTTTTTCGGTTCACTGGCAAAAATGATCACACCATGTGCATCATAGCCATAGTAAAGCGGCCGGATCCCGATTGGATCCCTCGCCGCGATAAAATCACCGGAATCACCGTCAAAAAGGATCACGCAGCATTTCCCGCTGCTTTTCAAATCCGTAAAGCTCTCCGTTGCAGACCACATAACTGCCGTTCAGCTCAAATGGCTGCATTCCTTCCGGGTGCAGTCCCATGATCTCCAGCCGGTGGAAAGCCAGCAGCCCTTTGCCGGTATCCACGATCCGGCTGTCATCGGGTCCCCGCGATTTTGTCCGCGAGAACCCTTTTTCAAATGCTTCTTTATCGGCACAATGACCGCAATATCCCATGATCGAACACATAATTTTCTCCTTGTTTGACAGTGGTCTGTGATCTGTGACCGGTGATCAGATTCATAGGTATATCTGACCACTAACCACTGACCACTGGCCACTGATCACTCATTTCCCCGCAAACATCAGATCGGCGTAAGTCGGGAACGGCCAGTACTTTTTCGCTGTCAGCGTTTCAGCTTCATCACAGGGGATCCGCAGTTCGCTCATTTTCGGCAGCAGCGCGTCACGGATCATATCCGCTTCCAGAACTGTATCGTCTGTCCCGTCCATTTCCGGGATCGCCTTTTCCAGTTCTTCAGCACATGCAGCGATCTCATCGATCTTTTCGGAAAGCTTTTTCACCAGACTGCTTTCATATGCACAGGAGAGATCCGGAAGAATCGACTTTTTCGCAGCGGCATCCGCTGCAACTTCCGCGGCATAGGCTTCTACCGCGGGCAGGATCTGGGTCTTTGCCATGTCCACCATGGTCCTGGCTTCGATCAGGATCGATTTGCAGTAGTTTTCCAGCATGATCTCACATCTGGAATGCAGTTCCGCTTCGGAAAAGACCCGATGGGATGTGAGCATCTCCACATTCTTCGGATCCAGCAGGTGCGGCATACAATCCGCGGTCGTTCGATAGTTGAGCAGCCCGCGCACTTCGGTCGCTTCTTTGATCCAGCTTTCATCATAACCGTTGCCGTTGAAGATGATGCGTTTGTGATCCCTGATGGTCTTTTTGATCATCTCATGCAGGGTTGTTTCAAAATCTTCGGCATTTTCCAGCCGGTCAGCGTAAATCTTCAGGCTTTCCGCTACCGCGCTGTTCAGCATGATGTTGGCGCAGGCGATACTGTTGGAGGAACCAAGCATGCGGAATTCGAATTTGTTTCCGGTGAAGGCAAAGGGCGAAGTCCGGTTGCGGTCGGTCGTATCACGGGTGAAGCGGGGGAGAACATTCACACCAAGCTTCAGCTGCGTCTTTTCCACGCCCTGATAAGGCGTGTCGGTCTCGATCGCTTCCAGGATCCCGGTCAGTTCGTCACCGAGAAAGATGGAAATGACAGCCGGAGGTGCCTCATTGGCGCCGAGACGATGATCGTTCCCCGCGGTCGCAACGGAGATCCGCAGCAGATCCTGATAATCATCCACAGCCTTAATCACCGCACAGAGGACCAGCAGGAACTGCGCATTTTCATAGGGAGTTTCTCCCGGGGAAAGCAAGTTCTGCCCGTCATCCGTGGCGATCGACCAGTTGTTGTGCTTCCCGCTGCCATTGACACCGGCAAAAGGCTTTTCATGCAGCAGGCAGACCAGACCGTGCTTCACCGCGACCTTCTGCATGATCTCCATCGTCAGCTGGTTCTGGTCCGTTGCGATGTTGGTCGTGGTATAGATCGGAGCCAGTTCATGCTGTGACGGCGCGACTTCATTATGTTCGGTCCTGGCGAAGATACCGACTTTCCATAGCTCCTCATTCAGATCTTCCATGAATGAGGCCACGACCGGTTTGATGGATCCGAAATAGTGGTCATCCAGTTCCTGACCTTTCGGCGGTCTGGCACCAAAAAGGGTCCTGCCGGTAAAGCGCAGGTCAGGCCGTTTGTCATATAATTCCTTGGAAACCAGAAAATATTCCTGTTCCGGACCTACAGAGGAAACGACCCGCTTCGCGGTATCATTGCCGAAAAGGTGCAGGATCCGGAGTGCCTGTTTATTGAGCGCTTCCATAGACCGCAGCAGCGGCGTCTTTTTGTCCAGCGCATGTCCACCGTATGAACCGAAGGCTGTCGGAATACAAAGCACTTTATCCTTGATAAATGCATAGGAGGTCGGATCCCAGGCAGTATAGCCCCTGGCTTCAAAGGTGGCGCGGAGTCCGCCGCTGGGGAAAGAAGAAGCATCCGGCTCTCCCTGGATCAGTTCTTTCCCGGAGAACTCCATGATCACACCGCCATCCGGGGAAGGTGTGATGAAACTTTCGTGTTTTTCTGCCGTAATGCCGGTCAGCGGCTGGAACCAGTGCGTGAAATGTGTCGCGCCGCGTTCAACTGCCCAATTCTTCATGGCTTCCGCAACAGCATTCGCAACATTCGGATTCAGTTTCTTTCCTTCATCGATCGTCTTCCGCATAGACTGATAGACATCCGCCGGAAGTTTCGCCCGCATCACGCGGTCATCGAACACCATGCTCCCAAAATAATCAGATACTGTAGCCATGTTCATTTCTCCTTCAAAACAGAAAATAAAAAAGGCAAAGACGTCCTGTTCGAAAGACGCCTTTGCCTTTGAAAATAACAAATGATTAAAAATAAAAAGGGCGAATGAGACTGATTTCTCAAAGACGCCCTTGCCTTTATGGATGGTATTCTACACCCTCTTTTTTTGATGTCAAGAATTTCATGACAATTCAGAAAAATTCATGACATTGTCAGAAGATATCAAAATTTATTGGATTTCTCCTTCTGATCATCTGCCTTTCATTATTGACAGCACAGATATTTTTGTATTACAGGACCTTTTTGAGGAAATCCTGTAAACGAGAATTTTTCGGATGTCCAAAGAACGAATCGGGATCACCCGCTTCAAGAAACTGTCCGTCATCCATAAACAGGACACGATCAGCAGCTTCACGCGCAAAATGCATTTCGTGTGTTACTACGACCATCGTCATGCCATCCGCAGCCAGTTCACGCATCACTTCGAGAACTTCACCCACCATCTCCGGGTCAAGCGCGCTTGTCGGCTCATCAAAAAGCATGATCTGAGGTCTCATACAAAGCGCCCGTGCAATTGCCACACGCTGCTTCTGGCCTCCTGAAAGCTGATCCGGATAAACATTCGACTTATCCGCAAGGCCGACACGGTCAAGCATTTTCATGGCCAGTGCCTTTGCCTCTTCTTTCGAATAAATTTTTAAATCAACCGGAGCCAGCATCAGATTATTCAGCACATTCATGTTGTTGAAAAGATTGAAATGCTGAAAAACCATGCCGATATTCCTGCGGATCGTGTTGATATTGACACCTTTGGCGCTGATGTTCTGACCATCCACATAAACAGTACCGCTGTTATACTCTTCCAACCGGTTGATACAGCGCAGAAAAGTTGATTTTCCCCCGCCGCTGGGACCGATTATGCATACAACCTCTCCTTCAAAAACATCGAGGGAAACATCCCGGAGCACTTCAAGCTTTTCATAGCTTTTGCACAAATGCTGAACCCTGATTTTGACATTCCTACAGGCTTCTGTGTCCACGTTTCAGCCTCCTTTCAACGATCTTAGCCGCCTGCTGCAGGATCAGGATGACGATAAGATACATAACGCCGACAACTGCCCAGGTCTGAAATGACATAAAGGTCTTTGAAACCACATTTTTTGCAGTGTTGACCAGTTCCGGGAAACCGATGACGGAAAGGATCGAGGTATCCTTAAGCGTGATGATAAACTGGTTAATGATGCTGGGAATCATCGTACGGATAGCCTGCGGAAGAATAACACGCTGCATTGAACGCCAGTAGGGGAGACCAAGTGAGCGTGCGGCTTCCATCTGTCCGATATCAACAGATTCAATTCCCGCCCGGATGATCTCAGCCATGTAAGCGCCGCAGTTGAGTGCCAGACAGATCGTTCCGGCTTCTAAAGCGCTCAGTGTGAGTCCTCCGATTGCCAGGATGGTATTCCACAGGTAAGGGATCCCGAAATAAATGAAATAAGCAAGAACGATCATCGGGACGCCACGGATCAGGTTCACAAAAACCAGAGCAATTCCCTTGCATACCCTGTTTTTAATCACGCTCATGATGCCTACGATCATACCGATGATGCAGGCAAAGAAAAGTCCATACAGTGCTAAAAGAAGTGTCTGCCCCATTGCTCTGAGCAAAAGAGGCCCATAGGTCGAGAGGATCTTACTCAAATGACATAACTCCTTTACAGAAAAACGGAAGGCGCCTGGTATAAGCGCCTTCCGATAAACCGGTAATTATTCGCCAAGATGTTTCTTCAGAATTTCATCGTACGTTCCGTCTTCCCTGATATTCTTCAAGCCGGCATTGAAAGCATCGACTAATTCCTGCATGTCAGGAGTAAACACGGCAAAACCGTATTCCGCGCCTTCATTAGCTGTGCCATCGACCAGTTGAAGCGGTACACCATTGGACTTGATATAATCAGCGAGAATGGGGGTATCATCGAAACAGGCAGCTGCCTGTCCGCCGATGACGGACTGGTAGACATCCGGAGAGCTTTCAAGATAAGTCACTGTAAAGTTATATTTATCCATCAGGCTTTCCGCATATTCAGCGCTTTGTGTTCCGATTTTTACGGCAACTGCTTTACCGGAAAGGTCTTCAAACCCGGAAATGCTTGATCCGGCAGCCACTGCCATAGACTGGGTGGCGCTATAATAACCATCTGAAAAGATCCAGCCGTTTTCCTTGCGGGCATCAGTGATCGAAGCACCTGCGATCATGCCATCTGCCTGCCCCGCCTGGCATGCTGCAATCGAGGCATCCCAGCCAAGAGCTGTCAGTGTATATTCAAAGCCCTGGTCTGCAGCAACCGCGGCCAGAATATCCACATCAATACCAACCATATCGCCATTTTCATCCGCATATTCAAACGGACGAAAAGCTGTATCCGTAACAATGGTATACACTTTCGAATCTGCATTGGCAGCACCAAAACAGAAAACCAATAAGCACACCAGTGCGAAGAAAACAATAAATTTCTTCATAA
>CACYHU010000171.1 GCA_902774215.1 uncultured Chloroflexota bacterium | reverse complement strand
CAGCGCGTGTTCCCCGACTGAATTACCCGGGACGCGGGAATCACTTTCGCAGGCAGATGACGCTTATTCCGCGTCCCTGCGAAGCACTCCCTCCCGATGGCTTTTCAAAATTATAATTTGCAACAGCTCCTTTTCGTTCCTGATCCGCTGAATCGGTTCCGCAGGCATGTTCCTTTTTATCGGAGCGCGTCCAGCTGTTTTACAGCGTCCTGGTATCCCTGATCTGCGGCCAGCTGATAATATGAGATTGCAGTCTGCACATCCTTCTCCACACCCTCACCGTGTTCATACATCCATCCGACACTGAATTGGGCAAAAGGATGTCCCTGTTCACTTGCCATCAGGAAATATTCAATGGCTTTCTCATAAGACTGTTCCACGCCGTTCCCGAAATAATACAAACCGCCCAGATTGCACTGCGCGTACGGACTGTTCTTTTCCGCCGCCAGTTCATAGTAATACCGCGCCTTTTCGTAGGACTGATCGACGCCTTCGCCTGCCTCGTACATTATTCCCAGGTTATTTGACGCAGTAGGTTCACCCTGTTCCGCCGCCATCTGATAATATTTCACCGCATTCTCATAGGACTGCGGCACGCCGATAGCCTCCGCATACATTCTGCCGAGGTTGAGCTGCGCAGAGGCCTCGCCCTGATCAGCCGACAGTTTGGTGTAATATGCAGCCTTTTCATAATCCACCGGGAGACCCTGTCCCATCAGGTACATATATCCGACCCGGAACTGAGCGTAAACATCACCGGCGTCAGCCGCAGGGATCAGATAATTCAGGGCAGTCTCATAATCTTCGGCACTGTAAAAAGCTGAACCGAGAAGCGTCACCTCAGCCGGATCGATCAGTATAGCGGATGCCGGTGCAGCCGTTTCGCCGATGCTCAGCCATAAAGCAGGGCGCACCATTGCGTCAGTACTGAAAACAAATCCGCCAAAGGTAAAAATACTGCCATTAAGAGAGACATTAGCGGCATTGGGAACAGTGGGGGAACCCGGCGTGCGCAGCCACCACCAGGAATACCCGCTGTCACTGTCGACATACGCTCCATTCGCCTCCGCGTAAGCTGTTGGTTTGCACTGACGCTCTGTGTTGGATCCGATGTACTTTTCTGCCTCATCGATGCTCAGCAGGAAAATGCGGTCCGCTGTATCATTTCCGCCGGCAGTCCCATATTCCGGATTATCCGGGTTTTTCAGTGTCACCTGAAGGATTCTCTGCTGCTCTGACTCATTGAACGCGCTTCTAAAGAACTCCACATTCAACCATGCCCGCAGGAAGCTTGATTCCCAGGTCACATCGTACAAATCCATGTTGAAAGGCATCGTAAACAGACCGTATTTACTGATCACCAGCACCCGGTCTTCCTCTGCCGCAAGCACCTGCCATTCGATCGGCTCATCGCCGTTGCTCAGATCATTATCCTGCTCATACTGTCCGATGGTAACGATCTGTCCAACAGCATAATCATCCTCTGCGGGCTCCTCAGCAGCTTCTTCCGCCGCATCCCGGGCGGCAGTGCTGTCTGCGGAACCGTCTTCCGGACTCAACCATAAAGCAGGCCACACTACCGCGTCGCTTAGATGGGCAAAGTCTCCGAACGGTACGATATTGCCGGTGATACCGACATACGCTGCGCTGTTCAGGGAGAAGCCCGGCGTGCGCAGCCACCACCAGGAATAACCGTTATTGGAATTTACACTTGCTCCGTTCGCTTTCGCATACGCTGTTGCCGGACACTGACGTGCTGTGACGGCCTTTAAGTACTGTTCCGCTTCATCGATGCTCAGCAGGAAGATCCGGTCCAGCGTGTTTCTTCCGCCGGCCGTGCCGTATGTCATGTTTTCCGGATTTTTCAGAGTCACCTGAAGGATCCTCTCCTGCTCTGCCGCGCTGAACGCGCTGCTGTAAAACTCTCCGTTCAGCCATGCCCGCAGACTGCACGTCTCCCAGGTCACATCTGTTCTTGTCGTATGATACGGCTTCGCGTCCAGCCCGTAGTAACTCATCACCAGCACCCGGTCTTCCTCCACCGCAAGCACATTCCATTCAATCGGCTCAGGGCCGTTTGTCAGGTCATTGTCTTGCTCATAATTCCCGAATGTGATGATATCTCCAACGTTCACCTGTGCTGAAGCAGCTGAGATAACACAGAACAGCATCAGCAGCAAACACAGTAATCCGGCCTTTTTCATTTGCCAGCCTCCGTTTACAGAATTGTTTGTGGTTTTCATTATAATACCATTTCATACATTTTTCACCCCTTTTTCACCCCATCACCGTGGTCTTATATACATCAGAAAGAAAATACAATATCACAGAAGGTAAAAAATCACCGGAAAGGATCTTCGCCCGGCTGCGTGATGAACAGAAAGAACAGTTCAAAAAAATGCAAAGACATGGATGAGGTCATGAAGCTCGCCGATGCGGAGAACGTTGAACTGACCGATTCTCAGCTCGAATTCCTCGCCTCCGGCGGCTGTGGCTGTGAAGGCTGCTATGGAAAATGTGCGGCAAATAGCAATATAATGCCTCGTCCCATCTGATGGGGTAAAAATACCATGAGCGTACCATAGCGGGAACAGCGTTTTTCTGCTTGCCTGACGCTGATACCGGCGCTTTCCGGCGAAGCTGCAAATGATATTGAATCGGAAATTGCGAGACTCATCAGGCCCTGGCCTGATTTTATTTCATAGGAACCTCCGCTGAAATTCTTATCAATACAGGTATTAGTGATCACATCGCCAATTACCGAAGTTTTAATCCCTAAAAAGCTATTTTTACTCGTAAAATTGTTTGTTTACATGTAAACAATGTAAACAATGGCGTAAATTTCACGAAAAAACGGACAGGTTTTGTAACTAAACTGATTTGTCAGATTGGCTTTGCACATAGAAATAAAAAATCCGAATTACGAAAACCCTCCCGAATAAATTTTATTTATTTTGAGATTTATTGTGTTATAATTTTATTATTATTTATAAAGTGAGTTCTTATAATAGATAAATGTCAGTCACATACCTTGTGAACGACGAGGATGACAGGCTGGCAGGGATTTTCACCCTGACGCATAAGGCAATCGACATTCCGGTTGAGGGGATGAGCAATGCTCAGAGAAAGAAAATCCAACGCTTCGCACAGTTAGATCAGGAAACGGGTGTATTCCGAGCCTCTGCATATCTGATCGCTCAGTTCGGCAAGAATTATGCTGTGGGCAATGGGATGAGCATCCGGGGTACGGAATTGATGGAATGCACAATGAGTGTGCTTCATGATGCGCAGGAGATGGTTGGCGACGGACTTGTATACCTGGAATGCGAAGAAGAAAACAATCAGGCATATGATTTTTATATCAGGTGTGGGTTAAAGGAATTCGATCACAGGCATTCACAGATCGACAAACAGAACTATATTCTGTTGATGAAGATTTTTTAGAAAAATAACCAGAGGAGAACAGTTTATGAGAATGAAGAAGAAAAGACTATTCGGGATCCTGCTCATCCTCGCGCTGGTACTGGGCGTGATACCGGGGATGATTTTGACGGCGTATGCGGATGATACAATATATGAGCCGGCTACAAGATATAATGGCTTAAGCGATTTGCTTACAAACAACACCGAGGTGACCATTAGAGAGGTGCCCGGGAAAAAGTGGTATGTAATAGCCTATGATAGTACAACGGTCACACTGCTCTCAAAAGATGGCTTTTGAAACAGAAAATTTAACAGTTACCCATCAAATAATTATGTAGGATCTGATATCAAAAAATATGTGGATGGATTGACCGGAGCGGGGCAGCCGCTCGCAGGAATCAGCAGTGTGATATCCGATTTAACCCTGATTGATGCATCAACGGCCCGAAAATTGTCTCTGACTAAGAGAATAGGAGCACGCTCTGACTGGTGGACCAGAACGCCCGGCCACTATAAATACAATGTGGTGTTCGTCGCCGGCGACAGCGGCAGCGTTCTCACCGTTCTCAGCAGTTTGTCTGACAGGAAAGCTGTCCGCCCCGCTTTAAAGCTTGATCTGTCATCTGTCTTCTTCGATTCTTCATCAAATACATTTTCGCTGAAGTCCCACACCCAAGACTTCACCTACCCCGACAGCGACGAGACCATCATGGCGGAGTGCAGCGACACGGATGGGAATTGCATGCTGCCCCCGAGCACTGAAGGCGGCAGCGGTTTCACCCTGTTCCGCCTGGATGAGGGAATTGCTCTGCCGAGGACGGGCTTCTCCGCAGTCAGCCCGATGGGACTCTCGGAAAAACCGATGGACCTGAATTACAAACCGCTGCGGCGGACGCTGGAGATCCCGTCCGTTTCCGCAGCTGCGGAGATCGTCAGTGTGCCGTTTACGGACGGAGAATATCCGGTGACCTGGCTGGGCGCTGATGCCGGTCTGCTGGAAGGATCCGCGATGCCAGGCAAAGGCCAGAGTGTACTCACCGGACACAATCATCTGAACACGACAGAAGCCGGTCCCTTTGCCAACCTGAACGCAGTCGCAGCGGGTGACCATATCTTCATCCTTGATGAGCGGGGGAACCTGCAGACCTTCATCGTTTACGCAAATGTGAAGGTCGCGGAGAATGATATCAGCGGCGTGAACCGCCTCATCGAAGGGGATCCGCAGTCGCTGACGCTCATCACCTGCGAGGATGAACGTCCGGAAGGCGGCTATGCCAGCCGCCGTGTGGTCGCAGCCAGACCCATGTAACCAGACCAACAAAAATACGGTTCACCGCCACAACAGACGTGACGGTGAACCGTACTGTTTTAATCACCTTCAGTGAAGCGGTCCGGAAACCGGAACCGCTGCTGTTTCAGAAAGATCTTCCTTCCGATCCCCTGATCTCAAAACCAATCATTCAATATCATCAAATCCTGACCCGTCAGGGTCTGGGGGACGTATGCATCTGACCCAGGTTTGGGTCAGATGTGTACGTTCCCCCAATACCATCGCCCAATCAAGGGAAAACATTTCCCGGCTGCCGGTTGACGGGTGACGATTCCGAATTGGGGTAGTTATTGTGGGGACGTACACAAATGACCCGAAGACTCGGGTCATTTGCATACGTCCCCGTGACCCGTTTCCGGGTCACAGCTCCTTCGATCGGTTGTCGTAAACAAAGGGACAGTTCCGTCAGGAACCGTCTCCGACTCTCATAACGGAGAAAGCCCTACCACAAAATCGAACATTTGTCAACCGCCAATATTGGCGGTTTTCTTTTTTAAATTTTCGGTGTATCCTGTGTTTTGGCGGTTTTCTTTTTTAAATTTTCGGTGTATCCTGTGTTTAACAATGACACCCCGGGGACGGTCCCCAACGGGGCCCGTCCCCACAAAGTACCGTCAGCTGCACTGCGGCACGAAGCCGTGGGAAAGGGGTACAGCCCGCAGGCGGACCAGTCACCCGGCTCACAAATCAACGGAAAGGAGAAAAACCGTCATGTCCGATTTCTTGAAAACAGATGCTTTGCTCGGCTTATACACGGGCTGTGTTACGTCCCTGGATCGCGGGATCTTATCCGAAATGACGCTCCCTTCCGATGTTGTGGATCCTTTTGCTTCAGAGGATGCTGATCCGATCGCGATCATGAACATCACCTTTGTTTCCCTTAAAGGCTGGATCGAAGACGCCAGAAAAGCACCTTATTATACCGAACGCTTTGCCGACCTTTCAAAACTCGTGATGAAAGGCGTCACCACCATGGGCCGCGGCCTGGTCACCCTGCACAAACGCGGGGAAGACCTCTCCGCGGCACCGATGCAGATCGAAGACCTCATCTCCGTCGGCTCCTACCATTTCCGCAAG
>CACYHU010000170.1 GCA_902774215.1 uncultured Chloroflexota bacterium | reverse complement strand
TTTGAAGGAGGATAATGTTGATGAAAAAAGGCCTGATTGTTTTTTTGTTGGCTGCGGTTTTATTGTTCGGAATTATTAACTGTTCGGGTGATGATCTGAATTCACAAGGCTCTTTATCTGTTTTTGTGGAAAGTGAATTTGCATCGCTGAAGACAGTGATCGTATCCCAGTCAGAGGTCACTGCAGTGAGATTACCCCTTAGTGAGAGTTATGTACCGCTTGATGAATCCATGGCTGGCGGTGCTGTGCTGGACGGTGATTCCCTTATATTTGCTTCCGATCCTGAGATCGTGAAGCAAATGGAAGCCGAAAGGGATGCTCTTGCTGCGCTTTTGGAGCAGTATGGTGTGGAGGTATTGAGACCGCGAAAGCTGACAGAGACCGAGCTCGCCCTTGCATTAGATCCAAACGGTCCGTCACACGGAATGGGACTGAGCAATTTTTTTTCCCGTGATCCGTTTGTGACCGTTGGCAGCCATGTTATCGAGTCAAATTTTCGTAAGGAATACAGACGTTATGAGGCTTTAACGGCAAGGGATTATTATCTGGGAAAATGCAGCTATGTCGGAATGCCGATGACAGACATAACAGATGAAAATGCCGGACCATTCCTGGAAGGCGGTGATGTGTTGGTTTATCACAAACAGGTTTTCGTCGGCAATTCCGGTTACGCGAGCAACAAAGCCGGAATAGACTGGCTGCGGGATTATCTTTCTCCTTATGGATATGAGGTGATTGAAGTCAGGCTTCAGGGGAATATCCTTCATCTGGACTGTGCGATGAGTCTGGTCCGGGAGGGACTGATGATCGTCAGTGAAGATTCGTTTGCCGATGGAATTCCGGAGACTTTTAAGGATTGGGACAGGATTCTGGTTTCTGAAAAAGATGCGGAACAGTTGGCAATCAACGGACTGCCGATAAACCAGGATGTTTACATCACCGATATCGCTTTTAAGGATACTATTGGAAAAGAACTGGAATCCAGAGGAATTAAAGTGGAATACCTTGATTTTTCAGTCACCCGTGAATCGCAGGGTGCCTTTCGCTGCAGCACACAGCCGGTACTGCGTATAGATGAATAATGCGGCAGGGAAAAGGACTGTATGAAAAAGGGTTGGCTTTTTATTATTGCTGTAATCCTTCTGTTTGTCTCTTTCTTCGCCGTTTATGCCGAAGATATTGTGATCCTTTATACCAATGATGTTCACTGCGGTTATGATGATAATCTGGGTTACAGTTCTGTAGCCGCGATGAAGGATCACTATAAGACCCTGACGCCGAACGTACTGCTTGTTGACAACGGGGATGCGATCCAGGGCGATGTAATTGGTACGGTTTCGCAGGGTGAATTTATTATTGACTTTATGAATGATGTCGGTTATGACTATGCCATTCTCGGGAACCATGAGTTCGATTACGGGATGGATCGCCTCTCAGAGCTGGCTGAACTGGCTGATTTTTCTTATATTAGCTCTAACATTATCTATACCGGGACAGAAGGTAATAAACTTTCATTCCTGAAGCCTTATGCAGTCCATGACTTTGGTGATGTGAATGTCGGTTTTGTCGGCGCAGATGCTCCGGAGACGCTTTCAACCTCCACACTGTCCTTCTTTAAAGAAAACGGTAAATTTGTATATGATTTCGGTTTCGGTGAAAATGGCGGGGTTCTTGCCGGCCGGATCCAGGACGCAGTCGATGCCTGTAAGGCTGAAGGCGCGGATTATGTTATCCTGCTTGCCCACCTGGGTACTGATGAGGTTAACGCTCCATACCGCTCTGTCGATGTTATCAGCAAAACGCATGATATTGATGCCTGTCTTGATGCTCACTCTCACAGTGTGATTGTATCGAAGTACGTCGCCAATGACCGCGGTGAACTGATCCCGTTGTCTTCCACCGGTACGGAACTGCAGTATATCGGTATAATGATGATCACTGAGGAAGGCATTCTGACTACGACGCTCGTTAACGGCAGCCTGCCTGAGAGTGCGGAATTCAACGCGGATGCGGCTGAAATCACAGCCGAATATAATGAAGTGATCAATGAAGTTATGGCATATTCCAACGTTGACCTGCGGATCTCCGATAAGGATGGTATCCGCATGATCCGTTCCCGCGAAACCAACCTCGGTGATCTTGTCGCTGACGCTTATCTTCGTGCTGCAGAGGCTGAGATCGCATTTGTTAATGGCGGAGGTATCCGTTCCGGCCTGGCTGCCGGTGATCTGACATATGCCGATATGATGGCTTGCCATCCGTTCGGCAACTCGATCATCGCCATCAAAGCTTCCGGTCAGCAGATCCTCGATGCGCTCGAATGGGGCGCCAGAAACGCACAGCCTGAATATAAGGACCATGAAGGCAATCCGGCCGGTGAAAACGGACAGTTCATCCATGTATCCGGCTTGCGCTATACGATCGACACTTCAGCTGCCTCACCTGTGATCAGCGATACCAATGGCATGTTTTTCGGCATGATAGAAGATGCTCCGCACCGGGTGACTGATGTTGAAATTATGAAGGATGGTGAATGGCTCCCGCTTGATATGGAAGCTGAATATATCCTTGGAGGTCATGATTATATGCTGTTGGAGCAGGGCGGTGGCTTCACCATGTTCGATGGTGATGAATTGGTTCTTGATTCCGGTATTCCGGATTATCAGGTATTGGTGAACCATATCGTTTCTTTCGATGGTGATCTCAGCGTTTATGCTGAACCTCAGGGACGTATAACGGTCAGATAACAAATCTCTTGTTGAAAGGACTGAATACTAAATGAAAATAAAAATTGTACTGACAAATGATGGCAGGCTGGTTGCCGACACAGCTCAGTTCGTGGCAAATATTGCAGGGAACTGCGGACTGCAGAAAGAAAGAGCGGACGCACTGTGCCCTGTGATCAAAACGATCCTGGAACTGCGAATGCGGGATCTGAACGATAACTATCCGTTTATAGATCTCGAAATAGCAGAAGATATTAAGGAACTTGTGATCAGTATTACGGACAAAGGACTTCCTTATGCACTTCCTGCAAGCTTTTCAAAAATTCCGGAACTCGGTTGTGCGGACAGTTTCCGTTTCGTGAATCTCGGAACAAATGGACAGAGAATTTTATTATCCTTCAGGATCGACAACCCCGGGGAGGAAAAGCTGGATTGGGGAGCATTTGAGCTGCTTGATGACGAAGTCATTTGTTCTGTGACAAGTACAAACGATGAAGATATCATTGAGGCAATTCGCTGTATTTATTCTGTTTACGGTTATGAATATGTTCATCCGCAGATCTATCAAATTGATTCTTTCAGAGACAGACTGAAAAGCGGCCGCTATGTTTCTTTTCTTGCCAGGAATGCGCATGGACAAACACTGGGTCATGTTGCCATCGAAGAACTGGACAGGCTTCCGGGAATCATGGAAGTGTGTAACCTGGTCACCCCATCCTATGCAAGAGGTCATGGCGTTGCCGGCAAGCTGACAAACATGGCCCTCCATGATGGTGAGTTAAGAGGTCTGAATGGCCTTTTCGCGAGGCCTGCCCTGCATCACGCTGCTTCACAGAAACTTCTGAACCGCGGTGGTTTCACCCCGTGCGGAATGTATTTTAATTTTGTTTCAGTTCAATCCGTTCAGGATAGAACATTCCCTGAGGGGGTTTCCAGAATTCATGCGGCATATTCAATACATATGCTTAACAAAGAAAAGCAGCACAGGCTTTTTCTCCCGGATGAGTGCAGGGATTTCATTACAGAAATCTTTGATCGTGAGCAGGTGCCGTACAGTGTGGAACCGGGTGGTGTATCCGGATCAGCAGTATCAAAGTTTTCCTTTGATTTCGATACGGCAAATAAAAGAGCAGATATCATCATAACTTCGATTGGCCCGGATTTTCTGGAACAGGTGGAAAAAGAAAGTGACAAATTCGATCTAAATTCTTTGGAAGTGATCATGGTCTACCTGCCTATGAATGATCCGGCGTGTCCTGATGTGTACAAATTATTCAGAGATTTCGGATATATATTCTCAGGATGTCTTCCGGGAAGTGACAATGGCGACTTTATCCTGCTGCAGAATCTCGGAGAGATCCCTGTGAGCAGAGAATGCATCGTTTCAGAACCCGGGTATAAAGAGATGATAGACAGACTGTGTACGATGATGAATCTGTAGAAGAGCAAATCTGCCACAAAATCGAACATTTGAAAACCGCCAATAGTGGCGGTTTTCCTGTGTATGAAAGCCACGCCATAATGGCGGGGTTCAGAAAAGCTTAAGCGATGAGATAATTAAATAATACTTCTTGTGTGGTAAAGTATGTGAGAAATTCTAAAGGAGGTCGATATAACCAATATTGTGAATTTCTTATGGAATAAATTCTTAGTCAATCAGGTGTAATCATTTGAGTTGTCACTCCAAATATTGACATTACTATCTTTATCGTATATACTATAAAGAAATAGGAGAAATAAAGGTCATGACATTAAAAGCGCTGAATTTCAAAATGGATGAAACTGAAATAAATGACATGAAACATGTGGCTGCTGTTTACCATATGACTATTACTGATCTCATCAAAGATGCAGTCAGTGATTATTTATATAGACTGAAAGCAGATCCTTTTTACAAACTTACATCTAACGTTGAAGATGCTGATGAAGCAGAAACCGCGGAAATTCTTGAATCGATCAACAACCTCAATGATGATGATCTGAGTATTGTTTCGAGTAAAAGATTTACCGTCTGAAGAAGGTTCATATGGCTGAAAAAAAGAATTTCACATATGATATTGAGTATACGAAAGCGGCAGAAAAATTTTTCAGAGTTCATGAAGATATCAGAAATGAATACGAAGAAGCTATCAGAGAACTTTTGATTGGCGAAAATCCGGAAAAGGTCGATGTAAAAAGGATCAAAGGAAAAAGAAATGATTATTTTCGAATCAGGATCGGTGGATATAGAGTTATCTATGCAATAATCAATGGTAAGATCGTGGTAATAAACACGCTCCTTGCTGGGCCTCGCGGTGATATTTATAAAAAGGTGAATGGGCTTAAATAATTTTCTTGTTGAGACCGCAAAGGCCAATAATCTTGATCCGTACCAATATTTATTGCTTCTGATGACAGAATTGCCTCAGATCGGAGTTTTATCTGTCAGGTTTAAATCCCTTATATTTATTCTATCATAAAAGATATCATTTACAGGTAAAGCACGGCCCTTACCACAAAATCGAAAATTTGTCAACCGCCAATATTGGCGGTTTTCTTTTTTTAAATTTCCTGTATACTCTGAATAGATCAGGTGAACAGCCCGCAGCGGCTGTTCCCGGAAAAGGAGGAAGGACAAAATGAGCGATTATCTGAGCAGCCCCATAAGGCAGATGATGTATCAGAACATGCTC
>CACYHU010000169.1 GCA_902774215.1 uncultured Chloroflexota bacterium | reverse complement strand
CGGGATCAGTTTGGTAGGCGCAGCGGTATAGACTACGAATACCAGCATAAAATTTCCGCGTATACCGGATGGACCTATGAATATGTAGAGGACAGCTGGTCAAACCTGCTGCAGATGCTGATAAACGGTGAGATCGATCTGCTGAGCGATGTTTCCTATACGGAAGAGCGCACAGCGTTCATGTCTTTTCCTGACCTGCCGATGGGTGCGGAAGCATATTATATTTATATTGCCGCGGATAACAGTGAAATCACTGCGCAGGATCTGACCACCTTCAATGGGAAACGGATCGGTGTCAACAGGGGCAGCGTTCAGGAAGGATTTCTGGATGATTGGGCTGAAAGAAATAATATCACGATCGAAGCTGTCCCGCTTGTTGTCGGAGAAGCTGAATCTCTGGACATGCTCATAAGCGGGGAGCTTGATGGCTATGCCACGATCTATACAATGGGAGCCGAACAGAATATCATCCCCCTCTGCAGGATCGGTGAATCATATTATTATTATGCCGTCAATAAGGACAGGCCGGACCTGCTTGCCGAACTGAATATGGCCCTGGCCGGGATCCAGGATGAAGATCCGTATTTTAACCAGAAAATATCCGAAGAACATCAATTCAACACCACAACGAAGGATTTCTTTTTGACGCCGGAGCAGGAAGCGTGGCTCAGGGATCATGGTACGATCCGGATAGGATACCGGGATAATTTTCTCCCGTTTTGCTCATCAGACAAAGAAACCGGCGAGTTGACCGGTGCACTTAAAGACTACCTTGCCCATGCAGCAAATAACCTGAGAAATTCCGATATAAGTTTCACTGCGGTTCCGTATCCCTCAACAGACGCGGCACTGGAGGCTATGAAAAATGGAGAAATTGACTGCGTATTCCCTGTCAATATGAGTTCTTATGATTCAGATGAGATGGGAATACGGCTTACCAGCCAGGCAATGAAAACCGAACTGCAGGCTGTCATGCGCAATTCGGATAATCGCTCTATTTCACGGGACAGCACGCTGACATTTGCTGTAAATGCCGGTGACCCTAACGCTGATACATTCGTTATGGGTCAATATCCGAAATGCAGCAGAAAATATTTCCCTGACGACAGATCCTGTTTTGAAGCGGTAGCTTCCCGGGATGCGGACTGTGCCCTTGTCAGTAATTACAGGCTTCCCGCGGTTGAAGATATTGAGAAGAAATTTAAGCTTTATTCCGTACCGACCGGAGAATCCATGCCGCTTTCCTTTGCTGTCAGCAAGGCAGACCGTGATCTGTATTTCATTCTGAATAAGACAGCAGTCATCACAAAAAGCGAAGACATGGATTCCGCGCTTGCTTCTTATATGCATTCCAACCGGAAGGTCTCTTTGACACAATTTCTGAAGGATAACTGGATCGGTGTCATTATCGGGATCTCCGCAGTATTTTTTGTCATCATTTTCCTGCTGCTCCAAAAACTGAATGCGGAACGAAAGGCAAACGAACAGCAGCGGGCGGCGGAAGAGGCTTTCAGAAGGGAAATGGAGCAGAAAGAACAGCTTCAGTCAGCCATAAAACTGGCATATACGGATTCTCTGACCGGTGTGAAAAGCAAGCGTGCCTACAAGGAAGCAGAGGAAAGCATGAATCAGCGCATCGCGGAAGGTTCTGTTTCCGAATTCAGTTTAGTCATCTTTGACCTGAATGACCTGAAACTGGTCAATGACAGCCGCGGCCATGAGAGCGGTGATGCTTATATTAAAGATGCCAGTAAACTGATCTGTTCCTGTTTCAAACACAGTCCTATTTTCCGTGTCGGCGGCGATGAATTTATCGCGCTTCTGGAAGGTGAGGATTATTCAAATCAGGATGAATTGCTGGATAAATTTGAAAAACAGATTTTAGAAAATATTGCTCAGGGCAGGATCGTGGTAGCCTTCGGCTGTTCACGCTTTGCCCCTGAACAGGATAAAGACATTCAGACGGTATTTGAACGGGCGGATGAAAACATGTATTTCAAAAAGAAGGAACTGAAAAGTATCCAGGCATAACCCGTTTGCGGATACTGCGGAGACTTTACCGGGACAGAGGAAATTAAAAGACCTTAGTTATTTTAGAAGGGTCAGGTATGGAAAGATATCGTTTTTCAGAACATGAACAATCGCTGATGGAGGGCATGCAGGTACCCTTTGCAGTTTTTCAGCTTGTTGATAATCGTATTGTCACTTTAGTCGTTTCTGACGGGTTTTGCGAGCTGTTAGGTTCGGTGGATCGTGCCAAAGTCTATGCTGCCATGGACCACGATACATACAGGAATGTTCATCCGGATGATGTGGCAAGGGTCGGCAATGCTGTTTATCGATTTATGAAAGACGGCAGAAAATTTGAATCTGTCTATCGCCTGAAGAAACAGAATGAATCCGGTTATCAGGTCATCCATGCTTACGGCAAGCATTTCTTTACTGAAACAGGTGTCCGTCTCGCACAGATCTGGTATGCGGATGAAGGTGCCTACAGTGAAGGGAAAAAAGGGAAGACGACTGAACTCAGTGAATCACTGAGCAACGCGCTTCATGAAGAAAGCATTCTGAGGGCAAGCTATTATGATTATCTGACCGGCCTTCCGAGCATGACTTATTTCTTTGAGCTTGCCGAAGCCAGCAAAGAAGCGATCCTGAAAAATGGTGATAATCCGGTACTGTTGTACATGGATTTCAGCGGCATGAAATTCTATAATACGCGGCATGGTTTTGCCGAGGGTGATAAACTGCTGCGGGCTTTTGCAAGAATTATTATCAGAATTTTCGGAGCCGAACGCTGCTGCCGTATCGGTGCGGATCATTTCGCTGTACAGACGGAAGAGACGGGTCTGGAAAAAAAGATTCAGACCATGTTTGATGAATGCATGAATATGAATGGCGGTAAAACGCTTCCGCTGCATGTCGGTATCTATCGGAGACAGACGGAGCGTGTACATACCAGCGTTGCCTGTGACAGGGCAAAGCTTGCCTGTACGGCGCTGAGGGGAAGATATGGTATGGCTGTGAATTTTTACAGCCCTGCTCTGGATGAGGACGAAGAAAAGAAGCAGTATATCATCGAAAATATTGACAGAGCAATCGAAGAGAAATGGATCCAGGTATATTATCAGGCGATTATTCGTGTAGCTAACGACAGGGTAAGTGATGAGGAGGCTTTATCCCGCTGGATCGATCCGGTCAGGGGCTTCCTGTCCCCCGCTGATTTCATACCCGCTTTGGAAGAATCGAAGCTCATCTATAAGCTGGATCTCTATGTCGTGGAACAGGTTCTTGAGAAGATAAGGAAAATGTCTGAAGCCGGCATGTATCTGCTTCCGCAGTCTGTGAACCTTTCCCGTTCTGATTTTGACAGCTGTGATATTGTTGAAGAGATCCGCCGCCGCGTGGATGAGGCCGGTGTTGATCGCTCCCTGCTGACGATTGAAATCACGGAAAGTGTGATCGGTAGTGATTTCGAATTTATGAAGGCACAGGTGGAACGGTTCCAGAAGCTCGGTTTCCAGGTGTGGATGGATGATTTTGGCAGCGGGTATTCCTCGCTGGACGTGCTTCAGAGCATCCATTTTGACCTGATCAAGCTGGATATGCGTTTCATGCAGCAGTTAGACAACGGTGAAGAGGGCAGGATCATCCTGACAGAACTGGTTAAAATGGCCATCGGACTTGGGGTCGAAACGATATGTGAGGGCGTGGAAAAAGCTGAGCAGATCGAATTCCTTCAGGAAATCGGCTGCACAAAAGCCCAGGGGTATTATTATAACAAACCGATACCCTTTGACGTAATTCTCGGATGGTTCACAAGCGGAAAAGATTTGCGTATGGAAAATCCGGAAGAAACGGAATATTATGCCACGCTGGGACGGATCAATCTGTATGACATGGCTGTGATTGCCGGTGAGGGTGATGATTCTTTCCGACGGTTTTTTGATACCCTGCCAATGGCTGTCATTGAGGTCAATGGTAACAAAGCGCGTTTTGCCCGCTCCAACAAGTCGTACCGTGATTTTTCTGAACGGATTTTCGGGGTCAACGTCATGGACTGGAAAATTGATATGTCCGGTCTTCCCGGCAGTCAGGGCAGTGCTTTTATCGGTGCGGTGCTGCGCTGTGCCAAAGATGGAAACAGGGCTGTGATCGATGAACCGATCGATGAAAAAACCACAGTCCATACGTTTATCCGGCGCGTAACCGTTAATCCGGTTACCGGTGCCGCTGCAGTTGCTGTCGCTGTTCTTTCCATCATAGAAGAAAATGGTGATTCCGAAGCCAGTTTTGCAGATATTACACGGGCGTTGTCCTCTGACTACATCAACCTGTATTATGTGGATATTGAAACCGAACAGTTCATTGAGTATACCCCTGACGCGGGCCGGGAAGATCTGGTTCTGGAACGGCGGGGAGAGAATTTCTTCGATTCCAGTGCCAAAGACGCGCAGCTGTTTATCTACAAGGAGGACAGAGATTATGTTATCGAGTCCTTCACAAAAGATAATATCATGAGTGTGATAGATGAACATGGCACTTTCACGCTGACCTATCGTCTGCTGGTAGACGGAAATCCCACATATGTAAATATGAAAGCTGTGCGTATGCGTTCTGACAGGAAGCATATCATCGTGGGTGTCAGTAATGTGGATGCGCAGATGCGTCAAAAGGAAGCGATTGCAAGGCTCCAGGCGGAACATACGACTTATTCGCGTGTTAAAGCACTGACAAAGGGGTTCATCTGTATTTATACGGTTGACCCGGTTACAGGGCATTTCGTTGAGTACAGTGCTACCCGGGATTATGCCGGACTTGACCTTGACAAAGAGGGGGAAGATTTCTGGGCAACATCCCAGCAGGCGAGCACAAAGCATATTTATCCTGAGGATGTCGAAAAATTCCAGACCAATTTGACCCGGGATAATTTATTGGCAGAAATCGAAAAGCAGGGTGTTTTCACCATGCAATACCGGATGTTCCTGGACGGTGAACCAAAATATGTCACCCTGCAGGCAGCACTGGTGGAAGAGAATGATGGTCCGCAGATCATCATCGGTATTACCAATGTCGATGATCTTGTCAGACGTGAGCAGGATTACGAACGGAAGCTTGCCGCTGCCCGCAGCCGGGCAAATCTCGATACACTCACAGGTGTAAGGAACCGAACAGCGTACGATGACATGTCTCAGACACTGACGCGGCAGATCGAACTGGGCCAGTCGGTCAGATATGCGCTCGCCTTGTGCCGTGTACGGGATCTTGAGAAGGTCAACGAGACGCAGGGACGTGAGGCGGGAGACCGGATGATCCGGGCCGCGTGCGCTCTGATCTGCAATACGTTCAAACACAGTCCGGTGTTCAGGGTGGCGGGAGATGAGTTTGCCGCTATTGCGCAGGGACATGACTATGAATGTGTGGATGAGTTGATTGTCGAGTTGGAAGAGAACAGCCGTAAGAGCGATGCTGCGATCGTCTGCGGGATGGCCAAATATGACGGTTCCGGAAG
>CACYHU010000168.1 GCA_902774215.1 uncultured Chloroflexota bacterium | reverse complement strand
GGCAGTCGAAATCATCAGGAAAAAGGTATCCAAATCATTTATGTAGTTTGTAAAATAGGATTTGATCGTATCCGAAGCAGTGGAAAAATCGATCAGGAGGTATGATTTGTATTCATTTTTCGCAAATTCCTCAGCAATCGTGCTTTTGCCGATGCGTCTGGCTCCTTCAATCAACAGAGCTTTGGATCCTTTTGCTTCGTTTTTCCAGTCAAGCAGTTTTTTATATATTTTTCTTTTGAATAACATCTGCTTCCTCCTGATTCGATAAATGTTAGTAAACCACAAAACGCAAGTATAGAATACAGGAGTTTTACCATTAAAAGCAGGTTAACATTATCTTGTTTTGGCTATTAAAAGCAGGTATAGCTTAATATTACAACAGGGAAGGCGGATCGACCTCGATGATGACACCCGGCAAATCAAGCAGCCGGACCAGACGGACCGGATCATACCCCCGCAGAATGATATGCCAACGGTATTTCCCGCTGAGCCTTGGGGAAAAGCAGGGAGCGGGACCGATGATCCGGATCTTCTGTATCTTCTGTTTCAGGAACGAGGCAAGCTCGCAAGCCCGCATCCTGGCATCATCCGCTTCCTTTTCACGGATCTCCAGGCGCAGCATCCGACTGAAAGGCGGATAAGACATCATGCGGCGGTAAGCAAGATCATTCTGGTAAAACCGCTCATAATCACCGGAAACAGCTGCCCTGATCGAATAACGGTCCGGCTGAAAGGTCTGAAGGATCGCAAGGCCCTGATCCGCTGCACGTCCCGCACGCCCGGCGACCTGTGTAAGCATTTGAAAGGTGTGCTCATCCACACGGTAATCATTGAAATTTGCACCGACATCCGCAAGCAGGATCCCGACCAGACGTACATCAGGGAAGTCCAGCCCTTTTGCCACCATCTGAGTCCCGACCAGTATATCCGCTTCATGATTTGCAAAGCGTGAGAGCAGTTTTTCATGGTTGCCGACCCCTTCCGCGGTATCCGCGTCCAGACGAATCACAGAAGCAGCGGGAAACTGTTCAGAGATCATCTTCTCCACCTTTTCAACACCGGCACCGAATTGACGGAGATCCCCGGACCCGCAGGATGGACATTCTTCAGGCAGCGGGATCGCCGACCCGCAGTAATGGCATTCGAGACGGTTCCGTGAGGCATGCCAGGTATAAGGTATATCACAGTTCGGGCATTTCAATGCTTCACCGCAATTGTGGCAGAAGGTATAAGACGCCGTGCCGCGGCGGTTGAGGAACAGGATCGCCTGCTTCCGCATCTCAAGCGTTCTGCCCAGCTCCCGCACCAACGCACGGCTGAAAATCTCCGAATTGCCGCTCTTCAGTTCCGCGCGCATATCTGCCAGCATCACGCGCGGCGGACGGACTCCGGTAGCGCGTTTCTTTAAGGTTTCGATATGCCAGCCGCTTTTCTGAGCCTTGAACATCTGTGCCGTTGTCGGCGTGGCGCTGCCAAGCACCAGCTGAGAATCAGTGATCCCGGCATAATCCGCCGCGGCCCGCACTGCAGAGAAAAACGGGCGTTCATTGGTCTGGTAATAAGCATCCTCATGACACTCATCCACCAGAATCAGCCCCAGATCCGGCAGCGGGACAGCAAGCGCGGAACGCGGCCCGACAATTATTCTGAATTCACCGCTCCTACCCCGGCGCCAGGTGTCATAACGCTCTCCGTCACCCAAACGGGAATGGTAGACACCGACCTGACCGGGAAAACGCCGCTCAAACCGTGCGAGGATCTGCGGCGTCAGGGCAATTTCCGGGACCAGCATCAGGACCTGTTTATTCAGTCTCAGCGCTTCCGCTGCTGCACGCAGATAAACCTCCGTTTTACCGGAACCGGTCACACCATGAAGCAGCACGGGCTTTTTCTGCCCCGGCTCAGACAATCCGTCAGCGATCGCCTTATACGCGGAGGCCTGTTCCGGCGTAAGTTCAACGGCCTTTTCCGGAGCTTCCTGCATATAATGCTGATGAGAACGCCAGACTTCTCTGCGCTGCTGCGTGATCAGGCCCTGTTTTTCAAGGGCATCCAGGTCTTCTTTCTTTGCCCCGGTTTCACCCATCAGTTCCGCCCGGAAAACTTCCAGACCATGCTCCTTCAGGTAATGGAGCACCGCTTTACGGCGTTCGTTTATCGCACGATAACGGCTGAGCGTTAAATTATCAATTGATATTTCAGGAGAAACAAGTGCGGCAGCCGGTTCCGATTTCGGCGCAATGCCGCCGGGATCCAGACGAAGAGATTTTTGTACTGCTCCCGAACGCAGCAAGGCATACATCTGCCTTTGCCAGGCGTTTTTCCCGTAAACGCGATCCAGTGTTTTTTCATCCAGCACGCCCTGATTTCTGCTGAAGAGGAGTAAAAGGGAGTCTTTTGCCTGGCTTTCAGGAAGCATCAGTGATGTCTGATAAGCGGGATCCTTTTTAACCAGTCTGTAAAGGGGATCTGAAATGCGCCGGACCTTATGCAGCGGTGCCAGAAAACGTTCCGAAATTTTTTCCGCAAGACGCATCTGTGCCGGTGTCATCACGGGAAGAGGATCGATAATTTCCTGCACCGGCAGCACCTTTTCCACCTCCGGCTGAACACCGGCACACCACACAACTGCCTGATGAACGCCCCGGTTAAACGGGACAATGACCATCTGTCCGGGAGTGATCTGCCCTGAGAGTTCCGGTGGAACGCTGTAGTCAAAAAGGCCTGTCTTCGCCGGTGTGTTCAGTAAAACACGAACAAAAAGAGTCTGACGCGTCATAGCTTTCATTATACAGTAAGATACCCGGAACAGGCTGAATTATCTGCATCCAATAAAAAAAGGTAACCACCGCATTTTGTGGGTGAGTCAAAAAAGAGTCCGATAACTCAGCGGGGGTATGGGGGCCGCAGGCCCCCGGAAATCAGGCGCGGGCTGCGGCTTTCGCAGACACACGAACTTTCGATCCCGCGCCTTGCGAACCATGCCCTCCGGAATGCAAAGCTCTTATAGTAGGAACCCGGCGGCACAGCACAGTGCCGGTTCCTGTATACCCCATCCAGAATTGTATGAAATTTATATGACATCCAACTGCTGACTTTCAACTCCGGCTGACGTGATATAATGATGTAAGGAGCGAAATTATGAACAATCATCCTTATCGAATCAATGTCGGCTTTTTGATCAACGCACCGGTCGGTACTTATCGTGAATTCACATTTGAACAGCCTTCCATGGAACTGGCTGATGATATCCATGCAGATGATATTCAATGCACAGTCCGTGCATCAAAAGTACAGCAGGGAATACTCGCGACAGCAGACTGCAGCTGCAAAACCGAACTGGAATGCACCCGCTGTCTGGAGCCTTTTACAGCAGCACTGAATGCACATTTTGAAGAGCTGTTTTATTTCCATTATCTGCGGGAAAACCAGGAAGCGGAACAGTTTTTGCCGGAAAACGGTTATATGGACCTGGGCGAGCTGATCCGGGAATATCTGGTCATGGAAATTCCTTATGCACCTGTCTGCAAAAAGGAATGCAAAGGGCTCTGCCCTGTCTGCGGTAAAAATCTGAATTTCGAACCGCACGAGCATCCTGAAGAAGAATAGAGGAGGTCAGCGAATGGCCAACACAAAAGCAACCTTTGTCAACAACTTTACGGTCAGTGTTCAAAACCTGAACCTGATTCTTGACGCAAAATGCACCGCACCAAATATCGAAAAATCCGGATACGGTACACCTCCGGTATTTGATGCGCATAAAATCGTAGACGAAAATTACCTGTTCATGCCTATCGGTGTCGCGAAAGAGCTTGCTATCTCACTGCTCCAGGTCATCGGAGATGTCGAAAAGCGCTCTAATTTCAAAGTACAGCTCAACGGAGACAAACAAGTTTACTGGGAAGAAGCGCTGAGAGCCATCGACGAATACAAGCAGAACAAAAGAACAGAAGAGTAAACATCAGGGCAGAGGCAGCAGGGCGAAAAACCGGTAATCAGGACAAAAAAGGGCATTACTCCTCTCGCTGATCCTGCATCCGGCGCCCGCTTCCTCTTCCTGTTTTTTTATTTTCAATTTCCTGATTCCTGATCCCGCACCCCTTTTTGTGTTATACTTTTATCTGGTTTTTCAGGGTAAAACCACGGATTTTTTACATCTGTAAGGGGGCATAAAATGCTCGAATTTTTTAAGAATCAGGAATTTGAACTGCAGCGGATCGATGAAATTTTCCCGAACTGCTGGATCAACGCTATCAATCCGACCCAGGAAGAAATGAAGCAGATCGCGGAGCTTGGTATTCCGCAGGATTTTGTTTCCTACCCTTTGGATGTTGATGAACGTCCGCGTATTGAAGAAGAAGATGACGGGACCATCCTGATCGTTGTCCGTATACCCACATCCAACGCACAGGACCCTGAAATTCCGTATGGAACAATGCCTTTAGGCATCATCCTTGCCGACAAATATATTGTCACGGTATGTTCCAAACCGACATCTATCCTGGACGCTTTTGCCGCCGGAAAGATCGCAAAGCTTTCCACAACAAAACGCTACCGTTTTACCCTGCGCCTGCTGATGGCAGTCACGACCCGTTTCCTTGACGCACTGCGTGACATCAACAAACTGACCGATGAACTGGAAGACCGGCTTTCCAGTACGATGAAAAATGACGTCCTGATCCGCCTTTTCAAATGCCAGAAAAGCTATGTTTATTTTTCCCAGGCGCTGAAACAAAATGAACTCGTGCTGATCAAAATGTCCCGCCTCAGCGGTTTCAAACGCTTCGAGGAAGACGAGGACCTGCTGCAGGATGTCATCACGGAGAATACACAGGCTATCGATATGACCTCCATCTCTTCCGACATTCTCGCCGGGATGATGGATGCTTTTGCTTCGGTGATCTCCAACAACCTGAACGTCGTCATGAAGCTTCTGGCCTCCGTCACCATTATTATGGAAATACCGAACATCCTCACCGGTTTTATGGGGATGAACGTCAACTTTCCGGGGCTCGTTGACAAAAGCGAAGCCATTCCTTTTGTCATTCTGGGGCTGATGATCGCAGCTACCGCGATCGCGATCTATATTTTCAACAAAAAAGACTGGTTCTAACCTATGCGCTTCGTCCGCTATCAGGAGAACGGTGAAACATTTGTACATTACGGCTGGGTCTACAATGATTTAGTCGGTGAAATCGAAGGCGACATTTTCGGAGAATTCCGGCGGCTGGAGGCGAATCTGCCCATGTACACCGTCAGGTTGTTGCCGCCTGTCGTTCCCGGGAAAATCATCGCCTGCGAATGGAATTACCTGGACCAGGTACGGGAATTTGACCGTATGATCTCTGATATGCCGACTGTTTTCAGTAAGCCTGTCAGCTCCGTGATCGGGATGAATGACCCGATCATCCTTCCGGTTGTTTCCAAACGGGTCGAGCAGGAGTGCGAACTGGCAGTGGTGATCGGAAGAAAAGCCAGAAGTGTCCTGCCGGAATATGCCTTTGACTGCATTTTCGGATACACCATTGCAAACGACGTGACTGCCAGAGATCTGCAGCTTTCTGATGAAACATGGACAAGGGCAAAAGGTTTTGACACCTTCTGTCCTATCGGACCGGTCATTGAAACAGACTTTGAACCCGCAGACGCACTACTGACCTGCCGCGTCAACGGCGAACTGCGGCAGATGGCATCAACACGCGATATGCTTTTCCCGGTCCAGAACCTTGTCGCTTATGTTTCATCCATCATGACACTTGAACCCGGCGACGTGATCCTGACAGGTACGCCGGTCGGCACCGCGCTGCTTTCTCCCGGAGATGTGGTCGAATCAATGATCGACGGGATCGGCCAGCTGACCAATCCCGTGCATGCACAGGCGGTTTAAACCGGAGCCGGGGCATGCTGTTCAACTCACTTCATTTTCTGCTTTTTTTCCCGGTCGTTGTCGGGATCTACTTTATCATCCCCCGCAAGATCCGCTGGGTGTGGCTGCTGGCCGCCTCTTATTATTACTACATGTCATGGAATGCCAAATATGCCCTGTTATTGGCTGCATCCACCGGCATCACCTGGCTGAGCGGACTGCTGATCGACCGGTGCAACTCACATGAACTTGATGCCGGCCGCAGGGAACGTTATAAAAAATGTCTGGTGGCATTCAGTTTCCTGTCAAACCTCGCGATCCTTTTTGTTTTCAAATATTTTCATTTCGGTCTGAATGTCCTGAATAAACTATTGCATATTTTCCGCATATCCGCAATACAATCTTCATTCAGCGTTCTGCTGCCCGTCGGGATCTCATTCTACATCCTGCAGGCCCTTTCCTACACCATGGACGTTTACCGCGATAAAGTGAAGGTTGAGAAAAACATTTTTAAATATGCTTTGTTTGTCTCTTTCTTCCCGCAGCTTGTAGCCGGACCGATTGAACGCTCCCAGGACCTGCTGCCGCAGATACTGGTCCCGCATGATTTTGACTTTGACCGGGTCAAACGCGGGTTGTGGCTGATGCTTTGGGGATACTTCCAGAAACTGGTGATAGCGGACCGGCTGGCCTTATTCGTCAATACTGTTTACGGTGACCCGTCAAATTATCTGAATGGCGGCATTGTAAACCTTACTGCGCTGATATTTTTCGCGTTTCAAACCTATGCGGATTTTGCCGGTTATTCCAATCTGGCGCTGGGGGCAGCGGAAGTTCTGGGATTCCGGCTTACTACGAATTTTGTCCGGCCTTTTTTCTCCATCAACATAACAGAATTCTGGACCCGCTGGCATGTTTCACTTTCCCGCTGGTTCGTGAATTATCTTTACATTCCGCTCGGCGGCAACCGGGTCGGGAAATTCCGTTATTACATCAACCTGATGATCGTTTTTCTGGCATCAGGTCTCTGGCACGGGGCTGACTGGACTTTCCTCGTCTGGGGCGGTCTGAATGGCATGATCTCCATCATTGAGCGTCTGCTGACTCCGTGCTGGAGAAAATTACGCAAAACACTGGGTTTTAATGACCGTTCCGGGCTGATGAAATGTGTCCAGTCCGCTTATGTGATCTTTATGTTCGGACTGGTTCAGGTTTTTTTCCGCTCTGAAACCTTATCACAGGCCGCGGATTTTCTGAAAGGGATGATGCGGTTCGATCCGTATGATCTGTTCAACGGGACACTGATGAATTACGGGATGGACCCGGCCAATTTTATCATTACAGCGCTGAGCCTGCTTGTTTTGTTCATCGTGTCCTGGCTGCAGCGGGACGGGCTGAGCCTGCGCACAAAAATTGAAGCGCAGCCGCTCCTGCTCCGCTGGGGTCTGATTATCGCCGCAATGGCTTCGGTGATCTTTTTCGGCGTTTACGGGCCGGGATTTGACGCCAGCCAGTTCATCTATTTCCAGTTCTGAGCATGGTTAGGGATGAAATTAATGACAGCAGTTCATGCCGATTATTTTGGAAACTGATCATCGTATGAAAAAGATTATTTCGTTCATTTTCTTTGCAGCTCTGACAGCAGTACTGTTCCATCTGAGCAACGTCATGCTTTTTGAAAAACAGCATTTCGGGACAGCCAAAAACATCGCTCATGAAGAAGCGGAAAAGATCGATGTCTTTTTCGTCGGCGCATCTCATATTTTTTTCGGCATCAACCCGATGGAGATATGGAATACCACCGGTATATCCGGCTATAACCTGACAACACACCAGCAGCCGCTTTGGTCTTCAAAGCTGCTGCTGCAGTACGCTCTCAACCATCAGCATCCCAGACTGATCGTTCTGGATGTGCTGATGGCAACGAATTTCGGCAGGCCGCTGATCGGATCTGAACAGGGCACCAACATGACTCATCTGGCGCTGGACCCGATCCCGCTTTCTCCCCAGAAAATAAAGGGCGTCATGGAAACGGATTCCATCATTGAAAAAGGCGAAATGCTTTTCCCGATCATCCTGAATCACTCACGGCTGCAGCAGGGACTGCTGGCTTATGATGATTTTCATTTCTTTACCGGAAGGCGCGCCCATCCGATGAAGGGCTACAATTACACGGAAAGCACCTTATGGTATGACCATCCGGATATTCCGGATCCTGACTTATTACATGATCTTCCGGAGGGAA
>CACYHU010000167.1 GCA_902774215.1 uncultured Chloroflexota bacterium | reverse complement strand
TGTTATGAAAAACAGATTATTAAATATGTCCTTTGTGATACTTGCTTTGCTGCTCGTTTTGAGCCTGACCGCGGCGGCACAAACAGACAGCGCGGGGAATGTTTTTGTCGGCGACACCGATCCGGTACAGCAGATCGTGGAAAGGGATCTGTACTGGGCCGGCAGCGGAAGAAGCTTTAACGGCTACAGAATCGGCAAAAGCCTGTTAGCAGCCGGACGTGACATCAGCATCACGGACACCGAAGTCGGCGGCAGTCTGCGCGCCGGAGGATATAACGTTACGGTCAGCGGCGTGGATGTCACTGACAACATTACGGCAGGCGGTTACAGCCTTCAGATGTCCGGCGTCACCGCATCCGGTGTTTACCTCGCCGGAAACACTGTATATTTCAGCGGGACAGCAGATCATGCCAGTCTCGCCGGGGGCACTGTCACTCTTGACGGAGAGATCCATGGTGACGCGGAAATTTTCGCGGCAAATGTCATCCTGGGAGAAGAACTTAAGGTTGACGGAACACTCACCGTCCAGACTGAAAAGGAACCTTCGATCCCTGTCGGTGCAAAGATCGGGGAGTTTGTCTTCAAGAATAACGAACCGATTAAGGTTTCAGAAAGCGTTACTGTCGAAGTAACTGAATCAAAGCCCTCCAATGGTTTCGGAAAATTTATCAAAGGTCTTCTCGGCACACTGCTTTTAGCTGCTTTGATCTACCTGATGCTCGGACCGGAAGATGTCCGCAAACCCGGTGTTATGTTTCAAACCAGAGCACTGCCGATGCTCGGTACCGGTTTTGCCGCGATTTTCGTGATCCCGGGAGTCATCATCATCCTGCTCTTTACAGGGATCGGTCTCCCGAGTTCAGGACTGCTGACACTGCTTTTTACGACCGCGTGCATCTATTCGCTGACATACACAGGCGTGACCTATGCCTTTGCGCTGCTTCCCGGGTTCACGGATAACAAAATCCTGAAAAATGACTGGGTCTGCTCCCTTATCGGAGCGCTGGTTTTCTGGCTTCTGCGCAAGATCCCGATCATTGGTGTGATCATCCAGTCTGCAGCGATCATTTACACGCTTGGCTATTTCGTTCAAAGCATTTTCTTTCATTTTCGCGGAAGCGCCCCATCCGCAAAAAAAGCAGCTCCTGCCAACGCAGCCGGAAATGACCTGATTGAACCGGTCGGTACCAATCTCCCGGCAGATCCAACGGCAGCAGCCGGTGATGAAACGGCGGAGATCCGGCTGAATAACAGCGCTGATGCTGAACCGGAAAAAGCTTCGGAAAATGAATCTTCCGGCGACAATTCTGCTATTTCGTGAGATATATCCAAAGTGTTGATCAATAAACAGATTTGATAATAATAAACTGATCCCCGGGTCCTTTTGCAGCATCCGGGGACCAGTTTATTTAACAGAAAGAGCTTGCTCAGCGCGTGTCCCCCGACACCCTAATGATTTATTTTCCATCCTGAAAACAGGTAAATTCCTTTGTTTCCACTTCCGGATACCCGTATTTTTCTTTCCCGTCCGCAAAGCATTTGATCATGAATGCCATGTTCCGGGCAAGATTCCGCATTGTCTGCAGACCTTCCGCATCCTTCATGACATCCTCCGGGGTAAAGCCATGAACCATGTTCCAATAGGTACTCGGGGCAAGCGGCATCCCGGCACTGAGAAAATATTTATTCAGGACGTCAAAGGCAGCTGTATTGCCGCCTCTCCGGCAGCTGACGACTGACGCACCCACCTTCATATGTTTGGATGTTCCCTCCAGGCTGAAGAACAAGCGGTCCAAAAGTGAGAGTAGCTCCCCATTCGGTGATCCGTAAAAAACAGGGCTGCCGATCACCATTCCGTCAGCTTCCAGAAGTTTGCTGCGTACTTCATTCACCAAATCATTGATAACGCACCTGCCGAGTTTCCTGCAGCGGCTGCAGGACAAACACCCCCGGATATTCCTCCCGCCGACCTGGATAACTTCAGTCTCAATACCTTCCTGTTCGAATATTTTGATCATCTCAGCCAACGCTGCTGCGGTACAGCCATCCGGGTGAGGACTTCCATTTAGTAATATCACTTTTGACATGTTTCTTCTCCTTCAATTATTCGATTACTTCCATCTGCCATCCAAAGCCCTTAGCCAGTGGCGATAAAGCGGTTTTTATTTTCCGGTGATGAACAGCTTATGAGATATCATTATATCTTCCATAAGCTGTTCACTATTGGCGTGTGATGGCACAGGGAGCTTTTCCGGAATCGTTTCCTGGAACTGAACATATTGTTCAATCTTATTGCGAATCACAATAATTATATCAAAAGTCAGATTGATTTTTACCAAAACCATATTTTCATCCGACAGACGCCAACCGATGTAAGAGTCCAAGATCGGAGAATGTCTTTTCATATCTTTGATATATGATTCATCAGGGATCATACAGATGGAAGATAAGGATCGCATTGTCACTCAACCCATAAATATTCGCTCCTGAAAATGTTATAAATCGAATAAGTTCGTTCATAAAAATGTAAACCTGTGAAACAATATGGCAGTGTACACCCTATTGACGCACAAAAACATAGCCTTTTGCTGCTCATTTTGACCGGAGTTTGAAGAATAAAAATAAATTAATATTCCAAATATAACTTTCAATAAACTAAATTTTATATGTTATAATATTTCAGTAAATAGAAAGTTATTGCATTATGAGTAAAAGAACGACCGTTATCATGCCGGGAACGGAAAAAATCCTTTCCCAGATGGGAGAGCAGATCAAACTGGCCCGTCTGCGCCGTCAGATTCCTGCAGATCTTGTTTCAGAACGGGCAGGGATCAGCCGTGCAACATTATGGGCAGTTGAAAAAGGGACCCCTACTGTGGCAATGGGAACATACGCTGCAGTCCTGCATGCATTGAACGGATTGGATCGGGATTTGCTTCTTATTGCTAAGGATGATGAATTAGGCCGCAAGCTTCAGGATCTGAATCTCCTTACTCGAAAACGTGCACCGAAAACGAAGAAAAACCATGAAGAATGACTACACCAAAACTATTTATGTTTATGAAAACTGGTCTGCAGAACACCCGGTTCTTCTCGGTTATCTTTATATTGATACGCTCCGTGGCTCAGAACTCTATTCTTTTGAATATGATAAAAAATGGCTGAGCAAGGCAGATCAACGTCTTTTGTTAGACCCGGAATTAAGCCTTTTTGCCGGCAGACAATATCCAATCAATAAAAAGATGTTCGGTATTTTCTCAGATTCCTGCCCGGATCGCTGGGGAAGAACGCTGCTGAAACGAAAAGAAGCAATGCTTGCACGCAGTGAAGGCAGAAAGCCTAAGACATTGACCGAAACGGATTATCTTCTGGGCATCAATGATATCACCCGTATGGGTGCGCTGCGTTTCCGTACTGATGAAAATGGACCATTCCTTGCTGATGATACGGAGAATGCTGTTCCGCCATGGGTGGCCTTGCGAGACCTGGAATACGCCTCTTATGCTTATGAAAATGAAGAAGATGATTCGGATGGAAAATGGCTCAGGCAAATTCTTTCTCCCGGTTCTTCCCTTGGTGGAGCACGTCCGAAGGCTTCTGTTCAATCTCCGGATGGAGCATTATGGATCGCGAAATTTCCTTCAAAACATGACGAATATGATATCGGAGCCTGGGAGATGGTTGTACATGATCTCGCCAGCCGCTGTGGTTTATCAGTCCCTAATGCAGAATTGAAGACCTTTTCCAAACATGGCAGTACATTCCTGAGCCAACGTTTCGATCGTGCCAGTTCCCGCCGGATCCACTTTGCATCAGCGATGACCCTGCTCGGAAAGACTGATGGAATGGCGGCAGCGGAAGGAGTCAGTTACCTGGATCTGGCAGAATTCATTCGCGCAAACGGCGCACAACCCAAACAAGATCTTGAAGAATTATGGCGCAGGATCGTATTTAATATGGCAGTCTCCAACACAGACGATCATTTACGGAATCACGGATTTTTACTCACAGCAAACGGATGGTTTATATCTCCAATGTATGATGTGAATCCGGTTCCTGAAGGAAATATGCTGGCACTGAATGTGACAGATACGGATAATTCCATTTCCTTTGACCTGGCAATAGAGACCGCTTCATTCTACGGTCTTTCCAAAGATAAGGGAAGCCATATTGTAAACCAGACAGTCTCATTGGTAAAGGAAAATGCAGAAGCCATAGCACATCATTATGGAATCAAACGATCTGAATTTGATCGAATTCGTCCGGCATTTGATTTGTAATTTTATTATATTATTGCAGAAAGCAAATGAGAGATAAAATTTGGCTTTCCTGATTTCCGGGGGCCTGCGGCCCTCATACCCCTGCAGTGTTATCGGGCTCTTTTTTGACTCACCTGCAAAATGCAGTGGTTACCTTTAAGAGGATGTTCCAGATTGTCACATCCAAATATTCCTGAACGGGGCAGAATTTTTTTAACTGATATTATATTATAATATATATAACCTGTCAGGGATGAAGTATTCCTATGGGTACCGCTGAGAACATTTCAGCGGGGGTATGGGGTCGAAGCTTCCGCCCCGAATCTGACCGGACAAAGTCAGCATCTTACGGGACAGCTTTACGGCTTCCGGAAATTATGGCTCGGTAAGGTTGATTTTAAGAGAAAAAAGATCCACCGACATAAAAAATGAACCGGGAATGAAGGCATAATAATTTGTCTTATTCGAAGTTCGCTGAAGAGCAATAATGAGGTGATGACGTATGAGTTATACTTACGCACAAAAGAAAAAGGGTGTAAACACAAATGCGAACGCGGAGTCGTCCGTCAGCGGGAAGGAATCCTCCATTCCCAACAGCGCGCAGATAGCAGAAATCGAGCATTCAAGCCACCAGGTTGATATGCCAACGGTGATGCGAGAGAAGATGGAAGGGGCATTCGGCATGGATCTCTCCTCCGTGAAGCTTTATGAGAACAAGGCGGTGGGAGACGCGGGAGCTGAAGCCGTCACAAAGGGCAGCAGCATCACTTTCGCACCTGGCAAGCTGAACTTTTCCAGCACCAAAGGTCAGGAGCTGCTGGGACATGAGATGTCCCACGTGGCTTCACAGGCAAGGGGCGAGGTCCGGGGGAGCGGTTTCCTGAACGATTCCGCCCTCGAAGCAAAAGCTGATATGGAAGGCTTTAAGGCAGCCAGGGGTGAGAGCGTCGCTTCCGGAGCGCTGTCGAACGCTTCCGCTGTATCCGCGGCAGGTCCGATGCAGGCAAAAAGCGGAAAGAAAAAGAAAAGCTCCGGAGGAAAGAAAGGAAACTGGTTCACCAACCTGTTCAAAAAGGCCCCGAAAGTAGTAGATGACGACGACGATAATGACAGCGGTCTCGGTGATATCTATGTCAGCGACGACCCGTTAAAATTTGAAGAAGAAGAATTATCTTGACGGATGTTCCCGATGCGGGAATTGCTGAAGAGGATGAGCCAAAAGGTAACAACCGCATTTTGCGGGTGAATTTAAAAAGAGCCCTGAAACATGTCGGGGGTATGGGGGGCGGAGCTCTTACACCGCATAAAAATCAGGCGAAGCCTGTCGCGGGCTGCGGCTTTCGCAGACACACGAACTTTTGGTACTGCGCCCTGCGAAGCATGTCCGCCGGAATGCAAAGTGAGCTCTTATAGTAGGTAAGCAGCATGGAAAAGGAAGATCTTGACTTTACCCTGTTCGTATTTGATCCGGCTTCGCCGGGTCCCTGTGAACAGTATATTATGCCTCATATCACCGGGGAGATGCAGCAGGAGCCGGAAAGTTTCGCGGCAGTGGGAGCGGCATGGAATAATCGTGCCATCGGTGCTGCTGTGATCACGGAAGACCCGGACGAACCGGGTGCCGCAGCTGTGGCAAGCCTGTTTGTGGACCCGGAGGTACGGGGCAAAGGTGTCGGCAAGGCACTGCTCGCTGCCTGTGCAGACATAGCCGCGGAAGCAGGTGCGAAGGTACTGACGCTCACCTATACCCTCGATGGTGAAGATCTGGAGGCGATGGACTGTGTGGTCCGCTCGATGGGCGGAGTTCCTGAGTTCCGCCGCCCGGTTTTCACCATGTCCAGCGCCGATTTCCATGATTCCCGGCTGCTTGGACGCGCGTTCCGTCCTGACTACAGGAGACCGGAGAACATCGTCTCCTTCCTCGACCTGACGCCGGAGCAGCTCGAAGTGCTCATAGAAGACCCGGATGCGCCATGGTATAACCCCTGGATGCAGCCGGAGCTTTCACTCGCCTATCTCCATGAAGGGCGCGTCGCGGCATTTCTGCTTGGCCGTATGAGCTCGCCGGGGAGTTACGCTGTGCAGGGCATCTGGCGCTCTGACTCCGCGCCGTTCAATACCATCCACACACTGCTCCTGGCGCACGTGAACCTTTGCTATACCCATAACGGCGGTGCGGATTTCCTCTACCACTGCTCCGCAGCCGTGGATTTTGTCTACAGGCTCATCCAGACCTACACCGAAGGCAAACGCCGCCGCTTTGAAGAGCACCACGCGGTGCTCGCTGCCAATGCAGAAAAATCCGAATAACTTTCGGCCTGACGATCTGCCGCACCTTTTTTATTGTTGTAAAAAGGGGTGTCCCGGATCGTAAAACCCGATTATTCCTTACCGGGACAGGGTCTGTTCTCTGAACTGGTATTATATTTTTAAGGACAGAATACATTCAAAAGGAGCTTTCGGACAATGAAAAAAAACATGATCGTTTTTTTCTGCATCGCTTTGATGCTTTGTGTTTTTCCCTTTGCCGCATCAGCAGATGATCCGTTTTCTCTGTGGAACCGGGAATCCCCGGCACTGCAGACGCTGATCGAATATGTGGAAACAGTGACCGACAAGAGCTCACCTGAATATATTCCCCCGGTGGACCGCATTGCGGTCTTCGACATGGATGGGACACTGATGGCCGAGCTGGCTCCGACTTATCTCGAAGTGATGCTGCTGGCGGACCGCATTCTGCTGGATCCGTCTTATCATCCGGACAGCGAAATGCTGGCGTTTGGCAGGATGACCCGTGAACATGCGCTGGACAAATCATTCCCGTCAGATTATGACTATGAGTTCTCGTTTCATCAGGCCAAAGCCTTTGCCGGCATGACGCTGAATGAATATGCTGCCTTCATCAATCAATTTCTGCTGCAGCCGGCGGACGGCTTTGAAGGGATGACATATGCGGAGGCTTACTACCTGCCGATGGAGGAAGTGGTTGAATATCTTCATGACAACGACTTCAAGTGTTATGTCGTTTCAGGCAGCGACCGTTTTATTGTACGTACCTTCATCGAAGGAATGGTGGATATCCCTGCTGAAAACATCATCGGCTCCGATACAGCCCTGGAAGCCAGAGAACAGGGGGATACAGACGGTATCGAATATGTTTTCACAGGGAACGATACACTGGTCCGGACTGACAGACTGATCATCAAGGATCTCAAAACAAACAAAGTCCTGCAGATTGCCCAGGAAATCGGCAGACAGCCGGTGCTTTCCTTCGGGAACAGTTCCGGTGATGCAAGCATGCATAATTATACGATTTACAATAACCGTTACAAAAGCGCCGCCTTCCAGCTGATCGCCGATGATGACGTGCGCGACTATGGAAATTCCGAAAAAGGACCGGAGCTTCGTAAAAAATGGGAAGATATGGGCTACAATGTGATTTCGATGCATGATGACTGGAAAACCATCTACGGAGAGAATGTGGTCAGGACCGGTGTTTTTCACTGGCTTGATGACTACGCGGAAAACAGGATCCCTGAAGAATAATAATGAGGTGATGACGTATGAGCTATACTTACGCACAAAAGAAAAAACATGA
>CACYHU010000166.1 GCA_902774215.1 uncultured Chloroflexota bacterium | reverse complement strand
ACTTTCGGGTCTGTCCGCTTCGGTATCATTCTTCCAGACCTTTTTACCGGAGATCGTGATGACAGCCTCGTTGGTTATCTCGTAATCAATACCGGTACCTGGGGGCGTTACCGGCGTTCCTTTATAACCTTCCCCCGCAGAGGTCTTCTCTTCAATTGACCAGGCCTTTTGTACGTCCGGCAGAAGCGGAAGTCCGTCTATTGTGATCCGCCAGGTCTTAGCGGTCCTGTTATAGAGAACTTCAGCTAACACAAACGGATCATTTTCAACATTCAGATAAGCAGTTTCAGTGTTATTTTCGGTATCCGGAACGATATGGGAAAGCGTGAATTTTCCGAAAGCGGTATATGCTTCGCCATTCTGTTTCAGGGTCACCCAGTTATTCAGGAAATCCGCATAAGACGGGCGGATAGCTTCAGCATCCGATTTCCAATGCTTGAGCATAACAACCGATTCGCTGACCTCACCGATCTCCAGAAGACCGTTTGTACCGATCGCACCGCCATACCCTAAATAATCAATAACAGGGAAAATATACTTATCCGTATCAGCGTTATGTCTTATATCAGAACCTTTTATACCTGCGCTCTTATTGCCGATGAACAAAACCTGATAACCGGTATAATCAGTATTTGTCGGGTCGGATCCGTAATATGATCCGTTGTCATGTGTGACCACTTTATCTTGATCATCAAGTGCTTTTACACTGACATTATCTTTGATGTTCCAGCGGTGAAAACCGCCGTTGAACATTTTTTCGCTAATCTCATGTTTCGGATCTGAGGTCATCAGATAAATATCCGGATAGGCTGAAGCGACAGTGTTTCCAGCCCTGTTGCGGAATATCGCCGCACCGTTTCGGATCCTGATCTTTACAGTTCCGTCAGGACCGGATGCTATCGCGCCTCCCGCATTATTGCTTTCATTTTCAACGATTGCGGCTTTGCTCATCTTCAGGTGCGCGTCATTGTACAGGAAGAGCGCACCGCCGCCAATAGCTCCGTACCAGCTGCGCGTCACCTCATTTTCAATAAACTGAGCTTTCCTGATTTCTGCTGTTACAAAAGGTTCGTTTAACATAGAGGAACCTAAGATGACAGCGCCGCCATGTAAGCTAGATTTATTCCGCTCGAAATTGGCATTATTTATTGTTACCTTCAGTTCTTTCCGAACCACAGATCCTTCCGGTTTGTATGCTTCTCCGCATATGGCACCTCCGTAACCATATGGAGGGAAATATATATCTTCAAAATCAGCGGTATTTCCCACAAAATTCACTGCTTCGTCATCTGTACCGATAACAAGTTCACCGCCTGTCTGATGGATCGCACCGCCTGACCGGCGTGCGATGTTCCCGGAGAAAATATTATCCCCGGCAATCGTTAATTTTGCTTCTCCGGTATAATCATCATCCACGATCTGCATGCGGATCGCTCCGCCATAAGCAGCTTCATTCCCGAGGAATTTATTTCCCTTTCCGAGCGTCAGACTTCCGTTCAGGACATGGATCGCAGCACCGCCATGAGAAGTATCGTTAAAAATAAGGGACTGCAGGTTATTGCTGAAAATGGACCCGGTAACAGTGAAAGACTCGGGCTGATAAGCGAATATAGCTCCCGCCGCAAGGCCCCCATTTCCGGAAATGGTCGAACCGCTTATTTCGATCGCGGTCCCGTTTGCAGAGATAACACCAAGATTTTTTTCTGTATCCCCGGTTAATCTAATGTTGGCATTATTGTCAGAGATCATGGAGTTTTCGATCAGCAGGCTGCCGCCATTCATCCGGATGATGTTGCCAGAATTGCTGATATTTGTATTATTTTCGATTTTTGATCTATTGGTGATCTTGATCACACCGCCTTCAGCTGTAATAAAAGCTTTATCGTTGCCGGTGTTAGCCCCGGAAATTTCTGATCCGTCGATGATCAGCTTACCGCCCTTTTCCACTTTGACCGCGGTACGGTTGTGGCGGAGCCCCGAAGTATCTTCGCTAATAACCCTCTTAAGATCAAAAAAGCTGCCATTTTTGAACTCCAGCACACCACCGCTTTTAACCAGAAAGACCGGTTCAGCATTATTATTCAGGCTGACGGTCGTATTGTCAAATACAAGTTTTGCGTCCTTCTCGATAGTCCATGAACCGTTATCGTGCAATTTCAGCTTGGAATTTTTAAAGGTTGTCGTTCCATTCACTATAATAAATTCTCCGTTATTCCGGATATCTATACCCGGATCCGCATTAATGTCATTAAAAGTATTATTATCCCGAAATCTGATGGTACCGCCGTTTCCGTCATCCTGGCCTGTCCGCAGCAAAACACCGCCAAAACTTCCTTTCTGATTAAAAGTTACGCCATAGAATTCCAATTCACTGTCTTTATCCACCCAGATCAAAGGTTTTCCGGCTGTCCCATCACTGAGATTGATCGTGGAATTTGTAATTATCGCGTAAGCGGTATATGCCTTTTCCCCGAGTTTAAGCATAAAGGGGTCACCACTGTCAGGACGGGAATAGTTGATGGTAACACTTTTTGCAGTAAGTTTGCCGAGTAGGGTAACAGAGCCAAGATAATTAAAGTTTACCGTTTCTTCAGTCCATTCCAGCGTAGAACAGGCTTCAGCAAACCCATAATACTGATCCGCAAAAACCGGCTGACTCACCATACACAGTATGGCAAATATTACTATAAACAGAACATGTATCCTGCTTCTTGTATTAAATACAACAGGAAGATCTTTCATTGCTGCTCTCTCCTCTATTTACTGCTATAGGAACTCACTCTGCATTCCGGAGGGCATGCTTCGCAAGGCGCGGGATCGAAATTCGTGTGTCTGCGAAAGCCGCAGCCTGCGCCTGATTTCCGGGGGCCTGCGGCCACCATACCCCCCGCTGTGTTATCGGGCTCTTTTCTGACTCACCCGCAAAAAGCGGTAATTACCTTTTCAACTGTCAGTGATTATAATAGCAACTATCGTGCCATTCTGATTATTTCCAATATTATCGCAATATGCCAAGCCAATGCTGAATGCGGAATTTTCACCCGGGGGACCGGACCGCCTGCGGGCCTGGATCCCTTATCATGAGCGCCGTGGGTTGGGATGCGGGGCCGGTGGTTCCCGCGGGATGGTTCGACAGGGACGGGCTGGTGTTACTGTCCGGGAAGCTGTGTTCGGGAAACGGGGCCAGACTCCTTCGGGTTCAGGCCCGGGGGGCCGGTGGTTCCCGCGGGATGGATCGACAGGGACGGGCTGGTGCTGCCGGCCAGGAAGCTGAGTTCGGGTGACGGGTCCAGACCCCTTCGGGTTCAGGCCCCGGTAAATCGACGGGGCGGGAGCTTTCGCTCCCGCCGCCGCTCCGCCGCGCGGAATAACCGGCAGCGGTTAATTTGTTTCAGGATCCGATAATCAACCTATCGGTTTGGCGAAGACCACACGGCGGTTCAGATATCCGCCATCCACTGATTCGTTTTCGCAGGTGACCAGGACCAGGGAATCCGCTTCCCTTTCCGCTGTCTGCTGCAGACGATCAAAATCATTTGGCACTATCAGCTCGTTGGCATATACACGGTAGCGGAGCATGCTGCCATTTGATTTTTCAACAAAAATCAGGTCATCTTCAACCATCTCTGACAGCCGGGCAAAAGGACCATAGCTGGTATTGTCCAGCGTGTTATGGCCGGCTACAACGCTTATCCCATTACCCGGGATATTACTGCCGGAGAGCAGTCCGACGCTGTCTGCAAGCCATTCCACGGACCAGCTGTTATCTGTCTGCGGGATCGTCACCATTTCCGCATCTACATTCAGAGACGGGATCTGAAGGTGCATCTTCAGCGGCTCATATTTCAGGCTCATCGGCTGTTCCGGAAGCACAGTCGGATGCACTGAGGAGAAACCGGTGTTCGGCAGCGTATAGTTCAAACGGTAGAAATTAGTAAAGAAGTGATCATGCCGTTCCGGAGCCTGCTTGATGCGCCATGCTTTGCAGACTAATGCATCGGATGTATAGTTAATACTGTCCTCTTTAGCCCTGATGCAGACTTTGTAAATTCCTGCATCCCGTGCGCTCAATGTGGACTCGGAATCGACCAATTCCCAATCCGCTTCGGTGATCCCTGCATTGTCGCTTACGTTAATATCAACTGTTTTCATCTGTCCGTCAAAGAAGAATTCTGACGGTGTAATCGTAAGCATATCGCTTGTGATCGGTTTTTTGCCGATCATTACAACAATCGGGGCATTGATATTAGCAGGTGCCGCTGCGGAACCCAGAGAGCGGAAATATTCATTTTCTTCAATAAAGTAGTAAACTTCATAAGTTCCGGCATTGGTTCGGGCCGGATTTGTCTTTGCAAATTCAGCCGGCACACTTTTCTTTACGCTTTCTTCCGGATCAGCACCATATCGGAAATCAAGGATCTTTCCGTCTATTCCTCTGCCAAGTTCTTTGAGCAATTCCTGCTGAGTACCATCGTAAACCAATCCGGTTTTACCGACAGGAGCGATGAAATCTTTTCCTTCCTCAGGAACCGGTTTGGAAGCGATCCATTGCGCGTAGAGTGTAAGGTTTTCAGTTACCAGCGTGTCATCTGCATAGGCAGTACCATGTCCATCCCGTGAAGTATTGAAACCAACCCGGACGTGACCTTCCCAGGTAATGTTCTGAGCATGATCCCCTACCTTGTCTCCTTCATAATACGTTACGCGGCCGTAGTAATCATCGTCTTCCTCGATTATTTCCATATTGTTGTAATAGAAATCGATCCAATATGAGTGTGATACGATTTCCACTTCAACCGGATTGCTCTGAATGTCGCCCATTTGATAGACAAAACACGGCTTTGATCCTGCGGTATAACTCTGATTCGGGAGCCATGCGAGATCCCAATTGTCGTATTGACTGATTGTTACACCCCTGCTGTTATAAAAGTCAGCGCCCTGCGTTCCATTTGTGCTGAAGGTAAATACCTCCTCCGAACCGTCAGAAAACGCCGCTGTAAGCTTGTCTCCTGACACAGGTTCAGGCGGGTTTGTCGCTTCGCTTGCTTCCCCTTCCTGCCGCTTATACGGAGAAACAGGTTCAAATGTTATCCCGGTCAAAGTTTTGAAAGGATCTCCAAACAGTAATACCGGGATGCTGTTCGAAACCACCGGAATGTTATCCGTTGTTGTTCCGTAATAATGATAATAAACGTATTGAGCGTTATCAAAGTCCTGATTGGGATCCCATGCAGTGCTCCAGTCCGGAATCAGATCGTCTAATTCCGTTTGCGTCGTTTGATCATAATAGGTATTCCCATCATATGTGAAGGTGATACTGTTATCGCCTCTTGTAAGGGTTAATGTATCTCCTTCTTTTACCAGATTGTAAAATATTGATTTGCTGTCCGGTATGTTTTTCGCAACACTTCTGTGAAGTGTTTCCTCTTCTACCGCCTGATATACCAATTCGGGCATTTTCGTCCATTGAGCAACTACGGTCAGATCATTGGCAGGCATTACATCCGGGATAGCCGGGCTCCATTCTTTGAACACGAATTTGTCTCTCGTCGGATCATTCGGTTTCGTTATCGGCGTATTGTAATCCTGTGTAATTGAAGGAATGCAGGGTCATGTCCTCGGTGACCGGATCATCGAAATTCCATTGCGTTTCAAGGTTCTGATCGAACCAGCCAATAAATGTATGGCCTTCTTTTTTGGGGTCATCGGCCGGTTCAGTGGCTTTTTGTCCCTCGGTCACGGGCTGGTCATCGGGCACCGGGGTACCGCCGTCTGTGTCAAACTTTACGGTGTAGGTAGTGGCTGCATTTTTGATTTTTACCTCAATAGGAGCGGAATCATACCAGGTTTCATTCCAATGCATTATGCTGTATTTAAATGTGTATGTTTTACCTTCCTCAAATGTTGAAGGTACTGGATCCCATACAATTTGATAATCCTCATATTCGGTTGTTTCAAATGGTATACCCGAGTAACCTGTATTGTAATAACATTTTGTTCCATCAATTGTCAGGTAATCACCATCAGTGGGCTGGGGAGGATTTGTTGTAGTAATACCTGCCTCTTGAAATTCCGCCAATGTATATTCATATCCGCCCGGATGAGTGAACGTGATCTGAGATGAATCTTCAGCCATGACGATATTTACCATGGAAAAAACCAGGAATAACGACATCACAAATATACAGATAAGCCCTCTCTTCCCGGGCCCTTTGATCATGTTGTTTTTCATAAAACACTCCTTTGTTATATCTTGAAAACGGTACTGTTTTTAAGCACCAATCTTTCACACTGCAATTCATCCGAAGATTTGCTTATAAATAAAAACAATTAACTCTCATTTAAAATGTGCATGTACAATGCCAAACAGCAAACAAATTTAAATACGCGGAGCTGTCGCAAATTATAATTTT
>CACYHU010000165.1 GCA_902774215.1 uncultured Chloroflexota bacterium | reverse complement strand
TCCTTATATCAAACGGGAGACCGATCCGCTGCAGATGATGAACCTGACCAATAACGCTCTGAAGCTCTGGGTCGAAGAGTCAAAAAAGGCCAGCTACTTCACAAAACACTTTGTCACCCTCAGCCGCATGATCATGAACGGCGTCGCCACTATGGCCCGCGGTCTGGTCACGCTGCATATGCGGGGGGAATACCTGGATCAGGCACCGCTTTCCATACAGGAACTGATCAGCATTTCTTCCTGTCAGTTCCGCAAGAGCTATCTCGAATACCCTGCTGAAGCTCTTCAAGACGAAAGAGAAGCTGGCGAAGCCCCTTTTTCCTGCTGAGATCTGTGAAGCGGAAGCTAAAAATCAGATTTCCGACGGCGGGGATCAAAATATTCCCGAATTGGCTCAAGCCTCCGCTCTCACAGCTCAGCCCGCTGAACTGTCTCAGGCTTCAGGTCTCGAAATTCAGGATGAAGGCTTATCCGGATTTTCCGCCCTGTCAGAACCGGCTGCTTACGGCGCGGTCCATGCCTACGGTCCGATGTCCGGTGAAAAAAAATCACAGCGGAAACAGGCAAAATTACCGAAGGCATCCGCCGCTGTCACCTGCCTTTCCGAAGCAGCGCAGCCGGAACCGCCGGCTTTGACCGACGGGAATGAAGCTTCTGAACCCGAAAATCTTTCAAACCCCTCCGGCAGCCAAAACACCGTTTCTGAAGAAGAAACCAGAGAAAACAAAGAAAAAACAAAAGAAGCGGATCTCTCGGCTGACGGAAATGAAGCTTCCGGATCCGAAAATCTTTCGAAGTCCGCCGGCATCGGCGGCACCGCGCCTGAAGAAGATTCCAAGGAAACCTCCGAAGCCGGCATCTCAGACATCAAATTCCATTTCTCAAAACACTTTCTTCTTCAGTCCGGATGATCCGTCCTGCGCTGCTTCTTTCCCGGATCATCTGCCGGACCCCGACGGGCCGCCCTGATCAGGAACCCCGCCGCTATGCAGGGAAACGGATCACCCGTGCTTCAGCATTCCGAATTCCGCATTATCTCCCGCATACGTTCAATTAAAGCTGTATCCCTCCCCATTGGTGAAAACACATTTTGTGCCGAAATCACCGTTTGTTCCGGAATGCAGCATATATCCCGCATCCCCGCTCCAGCGCCAGCTGGCATCCGTGACCGTTCCGAGGATGGCATCGTTCCAGAGAACCGTGATTTTACTCTCATCGGCCGCAACGGCCAGACGTCCGCTGCCTTCAATACTCCAATTGCCGTATTTCAGAGCGATCAGCTCAACCTTCGTCCCGTTGCGGAACCCGTTCACGTAGACACCGCCATCCATTGCTGCGTAAACCTCGACTAAAGTATACTCATCCGCACCCCGGAGGAAAAAACCACATCCGGAACCGGCGTAATCCGGACGTTCATAACCGGAGGACCAGGCGATATCGCTCTGCAGCAGCAGATCCTGATTGTTAAGCCCGAGCCCTTCACAGCTGTAGTATCCCATCATGGCGAGCGACATTTCCCTGTCCGGCATGGTAAAGTAAGACCCGGCAGTGGAGTCAATGCGTTCCTTCATGTTCAGCATTTTGACCAGCCGCGCGATATTCTCCGAAGCGTTGGGATCCACAGCAGTCGGATCAAAGGAAGTTTCCTGAGCCCGGTCCGAAGACTCGAGGGCAAGCGCACCGAAAGAAATTTCCGTGCTTTCCGTGGTCTGCGGCATCGCGATCAGGCCAAAGGCTCCTTTACCGAAGCTGATGTTATAGGTATCCAGGCTTTCTCCGTTATAGAAAAGATCGACCCAGCCGTTGTTGATCTCCGCGGACATGTTGAAGGCGCTGAAGCTGTCGAAATCCCGGATGGGTGTATAAGGGATCAGTGTTTTCACATTGCCGTATTCCGATTGGAACAGGCTGTAGGTCTTATCATTGCAGATCACATATCCGTAAAAAGAATTCTCCCGGCTGTCGATCAGCAAGCCCGCACAGGTGAGGGGATCAAACTCGGGAAGCCGGACCTCCGCCGAAAAACGGAACCGTTCACTTTCGGGATATCCCGGGTTCAGCCCCATCCAGGAAACATTCGGATCCTGTGTCTGGATCGTCCAGACGTAAGCACTGTCCCTGATGACACGGGTAATATTTGAAGTACCCTGTATCTCCGTTCCCAGCGGCCATTCAAAAGCATTGTCGTCGAAATCCTCAAAAAAGGATATATTCCATTCCTGTGCGGAAGCAGGAAGCACTGCAAGCAGCATAGTCAGAAGGATCCAAAATCCCTTTTTCATCTCTCTCTCCTTATAATTTCACCAAATATAATCTGCGGGCAATGGAAATGGAGTTATCCTTCGTAAAAAGTGACGCCTTTCTTACCCCGCTTTTTCGTTTCGTAAAGCATCTGATCCGCCTTTTTTAGCAGTTCATCTGCATTTTCCGCGTTCTTCCCGTGAACAACACCCACACTGACGCTGATTGGCGGGATTCCGTTCCCAGCCTCCGCAAGTTCTTCATTGATCTGGACAACCTTGAACTCGAGCAGTTTTCTCTGCTCCTGCTCCATATGGACCATCAGGACGACGATTTCATCTCCGCCAATCCTGCAGATGTAATCATCAGAACGGAAATTGCGGCGGAGAACTTCTATGATCCTTTTCAACACTCTATCACCGGTATCATGACCGTATGTGTCATTGATCTTCTTGAAATTATCAGCGTCAAACAGAAGCAGGTAGGTCGATTGCAGATCTATGGTGGAAACGATCAGCTCATATCCGGAACGGTTATAGGCCTGAGTCAGTTCGTCGTGAGAGGCCTTGTAGTTCAGGTGTGCGATGCTGTTTTTGTAGACCTCGTACATTTTGTTATAGGTTCGGGCCAGATAACGGAACTCGATCGCGCCGACTACCGGGATCGGGCTGTCTTCGCGGATGTTTTCGACAGCCCTCAGCACCGGATTGATGCCAAGCTTTGACGTCAGCCAGATCATGACCATAATGCCGACCGTCTGCAGAATGATCAGGATGCGGACAAGCTGAAGTTCTGATTCCAGTTCCGCGTCTGTTTTTATCTGAGCACTGTGTGTTTTGTTCTCGAGCTGTTCCAGGCTTTCTCTCATATCATGACGGATAAGGTCTTTTTGATCGTAGTAAACATCATCCAGAACCATGGTCTGTGCCAGGTCCATTTTCTCCGTTGATGAGAGCGCTTTGTCAGCGGGAGATAATTCCACGCTGCGAAGTATTTCCGGGTAATCCTCATACCCTTTTGCTTCGATGACCAGCTTCATGGCATAATATTCCCGATCCATCAGGCTGATGGATTCATCCATTGCCTTTTGAAGCATAGCCAAAGCCTCCGTGCTGTTCTCGTTTCGTGCCATGATCTCAATAGCCTCTTCGCGTCTTTGTGTTTCAAAAGCTTCGGTAAAATACGCGTTCAGAAACTTCATGTTCCCGGCGACGGTGAAACGCTGAACATTTTCCGTCAGATAATCGGAAGCATCCATCAGTTCATAAGCAGCTTTTTGCAGCTCTATATAATCATCGGTGGCGTGTGAAAGCTTTTTATAGGTTGCTGAAGAATGGTAGGTGGCATATAATAAAAAGGCTGAGACAATGACAGCCAGCACCAGCAATCCTTTGTATACAAATCGTAATGAAATTCCTTCTGTTTTTATCTTCTTCAAATAATTCATGAGCTTATCCATCCCTGCTTTTTTTATATCCGTCCTGGTCATTTGATTAGTTTGCAGGGTAAGAATTGTTATTACTGACCATATTTAACCATTATTTATTATATCCGAAAAAACCCCTCATCCGAAAAACCTCACATAATAAACAATCGCTGAATTCTTTATTCTTTTATGAGATATGAGGACATTTGTTTGTCATGCAATTTTTTGATAAAAATAGATATTTTTGAAGTATGATAGAATTTTAGCTGCTTAAACTCTTTGAAATAAGGCCTGATCGTGTCCGGACTGAATAAAAATAAAAAAAGATTGCCACTGCAGCCAGGTAAAAAGGCTGTTTTGATCTCGCTGGTACAGCTGGCTCTGCCCGCGATCCTGCAGCAGCTGCTTTCCTCTATCCTGCAGTATGTCGATACGGCTATGGTCGGCCATCTCGGCGAAGCTGCCACCGCCGCCGTCAGCACCAGCACGACCCCGAACTGGCTGATCCATTCGCTGCCATGGGGCTTTACGATCGCTATTCTTTCCCTGACATCACAGGCTTACGGCCGCGGAGATCGGAAAGAAATGGAAAAACTGGCCGCCATGGGATGCCGGGTGGTGATATTTTTTGGTCTGATCCTGACTGTCATATGTCTGGCAATTTCGCCGTTTCTGCCGGGCTGGATGCAGGCGGCGCCTGAGATCCGGACGGAAGCCTCCATCTATTTCTTCATCGTAAGCCTTTCCCTTATCTTCTTCGTCGCCAACAGCGTATTCGCTTCATCCATGCAGGCAATCAAGGATACCCGGACGCCGATGATCATCAACGTCAGCGCCAATGTGCTGAATGTTTTTCTGAACTGGCTGCTGATTTACCGGTTTGCGATGGGTACACGGGGTGCTGCCCTCGCCACTGCAATATCCACTGCTTTTGGCGGAACGGTGATGTTTTTTGCATTCCGGAGAAAGCAGGAGCTTCACTTCCCGCTGCAAGAAGTGCTGAAACCCGCCGGGGATCTTTTCAACCGGGTCCTGAAGATCGCCATCCCAGTGATGGGTACGAACATTGTTTCATGTATGGGATATGTGGTCTTTGCCGGCATGGTGAGCGGGATGGGCGTCACCATTTTCGCAGCCCATTCCATTGCGCTTACCGCTGAGGAGATTTTCTATCTGCCCGGTTACGGTATCCGGACCGCTACCTCTGCGCTGATCGGGATCGCCATCGGGGAGAACGACCGTCAGAAATTCAACGACGTGCGCAGTGTAAGCCTGTGGCTGACCACACTGCTTATGATTTTCAACGGAGCAGTCCTTTATTTTGTTTCTGATCCGATAATGCGCATTTTCACGAACAGCGAGGACGTTGCGGTACTCGGCGCTAAACTGCTGCGGATCGTTGCCTTCTGTGAGCCATTCTTCGGGATCATGGTCGTTTGGGAAGGCATCTATTACGGGACCGGCCGGACCCGGGTGGTGTTTATTGTCGAATCAGTATCCATGTGGGGTGTGCGGATCCTCTGTACCTGGCTGGTGATCCGTGCAGGTTATGGCGTGGTTGAAGTATGGTACTGTATGATCGCCGACAACATCGTAAAAGCACTCGGACTGACGATATACGGTCTGCGTCATTCCGATGTTGAAGCATTCCATAACGCGAAGCAGTAATTACATTATTTTTGATCTAAAGATTTGTTTTTCCCAACAGCGGAAAACTGTCCGCAAGATTTATTCAGGGATCAATCTGTGGTTCCATAAAAAAGGGGGAGAACTTTCCGGAATTCTTCTCCCCCGAAATCATTTGTGACATTTGCAGACAATGAAGGTTACCAGTCGATTTGGCCTTTAAGCTCATCAATTCGCGGGATCAGGTTTTGTTTAACATCTTCTACACGGCTGCGGAGCTCATCTTCAGGCATGTGTATATCGATGTCCGGTAAACAGGCATCCCTTAACTTTGCCAGGAGCTTTATCTGCACATAAATCCTTTCAAGGTCACTTTCAGATCTATCCTTGAAAAAATGATCGATCAGTTTTTTCCTGCCCTTCTGGACCATTTCTTTCATCATTTTCTTATGGTACTCGGTATGTCTTTCATCCAGGATACCCGTATCAAATGGCTCAGCGACAAGTGTCAGGAAGTCAAAAACCGGGTGGCCAACGCTCATATCGCTCAAGTCGATCAGAAACAGGCTGCCGTCTTTCACCAATATGTTGTCAGGATGGTAGTTTCCATAAACCAGCGTTTCCCGCTCCGGAATGCTTTTGACCAGGTTCCGAAGCTTGTTCAGTTCCGCATCCGTATACCATCCGGTACATCCGTCAAGGTAGCTGAGATACAAATCTTTTGTGTAAGGGAAACCGATATCTTCTCCGGTGGTTGAATGGATCTGCTGAAGCAGTTCCACAAATTTTGTCAGCATCTCATTGAAACAACCCGGATCATCAGCTATCGTTTGGGTGAGTGTTTCGGATTCAGGCATATCATAAATGATACCGTAAAGGTTATCATCGGTCTTGAATGTATCGTAAGGAACTACTGTCGGAAGTCCCGCAAAAACGATTTTATGAAAAAACTGCTGTTCTCTTTTGACGAGGGTAAACGGCACATCCCGATGAAACACTTTCGCAAGCATTTCGTCATTTAACCGATATATGTCTCCATTCGGGGCCGAGGTAATTTTTTTGCAGCCATCGATCCGGTATTTTTCCAGTGTCTTTTGAACGAAGAACAGATCAGAAAAACCTGTGGCATTAAAAATTTCACCCACAGAATCACTTACATTGATAATGGAAAGCGTTTTCTGCCTTTCCCTGTAGAGTTTAAGAATCACACGAAGACCCGCACTCGAAATGTAATCCACCTTCTCGAAATCCAGTACCAGTGATTTATCCGGTTTATTACTAATCAGATGCCGGATAGATTGGTCAAATTGCCCCGCATTGGCCCCGCATTGGCAGCAGTGATCCTGCCTTCAATCTTGACAAAGATTCTGGTCTCGTCTTCGTTTTGAATTGAGCACTCTATATACATACCCCCTCTTTTCTGAAAAAATGATATTTCATTAAAAGAATGCTTTCGTAATTATAATGTATTTTCCCGTTTTTTGACAGGTTCTTCCTTTGGAGCGTATTGATTCAATATAATTATTTCCCGGCAATCCTGTATGTTCCAAAGAATTGTCTTCATATTTTCAATACAGCGGGACAGCCTTCTTTTAGACTTTTATCTGTTTTTTCAGATCTGCTTCAGGTTTGTTCCGCAACTGTTTTCGCTCCACTACAACTCCGTTCATGCTCCGTCCAGCTTCGTCACAAATAAGTCGAATATCTTGACTTTTTTGGCCTCTTGAGTATATTTAATTATGGTGTGGCGCGATGGCGGAATCGGCAGACGCAACGGACTTAAAA
>CACYHU010000164.1 GCA_902774215.1 uncultured Chloroflexota bacterium | reverse complement strand
CGGGAACAGCCGCTGCGGGCTGTTCAAGTGATTTATACAGAGTATACAGGAAAATTTAAAAAAGAAAACCGCCAATATTGGCGGTTGACAAATGTTCGATTTTGTGGTAGGGACTGTAGTTCACTGGTGCGGAAGGTTCCGGCACGCTCTCATGTAAGGAATATGTGAAAACCCTTCACTCATTTTTCTCTCTTCAGGCGGAAATCGACAGACCGGCGCAGATATTCCAGATATTCCGCGTCACGGCACATGGCCTTACCCGGTGTATCAGAGAGTTTCGCCACGGCTTTTCCGTTGACCGTCTGCAGCTTGATGACAATATTCAGAGCCTTTTCACAGGTATCATTGGAACAGAACGTACCGATCCCGAAGGAAACTTTGGCACGATCTTTGAAATGATCCCAAAGTGCCTGAGCTTTGTCAAAATCAAGACTGTCGCTGAAGAGCAGCAGCTTTGTCCGAGGGTCCGCGCCGTAACTTTCGTAATGCCGGATCATCTTTTCACCCCATTCATAAGGGTCTCCGCTGTCATGACGGACACCGGTAAAGTTGTTCACCATGGCACGGTTGAAATCCAGCAGGAACAGATCTGTGGTGATGGTATCAGTCAGTGCTGTACCGTTATCGCCGCGATATTCATCGTACCAGTCTTCCAGCGCGTAATGGTTGGTATAGGCAAGGGGGATGGAATCAATACCCTGATACATCTGTACATACTCGTGTGCGTAGGTGCCTATGGGAGTCATGCCGTATTTCATCGCCAGATAAACATTGGATGTGCCCGCGCAGTTTTTTATTTCCTGACCGAAACGGCGGACCACTTCATCCTCCCATTCACGGGAAAGCCGGCGCCTGCAGCCGAATTCGGCGAAGGTAAAGGTATATTTCCCGCTTTGGAAATCACTGATTTTCCGATCCAGCTTCTCCCGCGCGGAGGCCGCAAGCTTCGCGTAATCATATTTCATGCGGAAATAGACTTCGTTCACGATCTCCAGGAGGAAGATCTCGAACTGCATGGCTGAAAACAGGGGACCCTTCACCCTGATATTCAATTCACCATCCTCTGAAAGCGAGGTCTCCACATAATCACGGATGGGCCGCCACAGCCGCAGGAACTCAACATAATCGTTCTTGATAAACCGGATGGAGCGAAGGTAATCAAGTTCCTCCTTCCGGAAAGTCAAGGTGCACAAATGGTCGATCTGAGCGTTGATTTCCTCAAACATTTCGCGGGTAAAAACCACTCCTTCGGTACGGCAGCGGAAATAATATTCGCCGCTCAGGTCAGTGTGTTTGTGAAAGATCACCTGATCCATGTTGAATTTATACAGGTCTGTATCAAGCAATGAATTTACTATCGGTTCAAGTTTCATTATTTTTTCCCTAACTATAAGAGCTCACTTTGCATTCCGGAGGGCATGCTTCGCAAGGCGCGGGATCAAAAGTTCGTGTGTTTGCGAAAGCCGCAGCCCGCGCCTGATTTCCGGGGGCCTGCGGCCCCCATACCCCCGCTGTGTTTCAGGGCTCTTTTTCTGACTCACCCGCAAAAAGCGGTGGTTACCTTTTCCTTTATCCCGGATGTGCTGCCATTCCTCCTGCAGCATTGCATAACCGGATTGATCAAAATACCGGCGGTCAGATCCAGTATGAGGTGAAGCCATCCTCTTCAAATCTCTTCACCATGAAGGCTGTTTTAGCGGCGGATTTTGGATATTTTACGTCATTCTGCTTAAGATATTCTGACATTTTCGGTGCAGCATCATTGTTCTGTGTCCGATTCTCTTCATAATCTCCCGCAAAGAATTTGAACAGTTCGCAAAGCATCTGCTTCACTCCGGCAGAGCGTCCCTGGATACGGGGCATGATCTTCTGCATAATAACATTATCCAGTGCCTCCTCCCGGCTCAGCAGCTCAGCCTTCCGGTTGTTGAGCATATAAAAGACGATCTCATCCCGGACGCGGTAACCGACATGAGCATCATTTATCTTCAATATCTGGTTGATGGCTTCCAGTTCCCTGCAGACGGATTCGATGAACTCCCGGTTTTCCTCATTCAGGCAGCGGTTCAGGAACAGGTATTCGCTTTTCAGGAATTCATTGCCGACTTCGATGGGTTCCGTTTCCTCGGCAGCAGTCCAGGAAGGAGGCATGAGGTTGACGGTGCTGAATTCGATCGTGTTCGCGCGGTCGAGAACCTTTTTGCTGAAGGGGAAGGTGGTCTCATCCATGTTGACCGTCCCGACCAGATAGAAATTTTCCGGGAAGCGGATGTCCCCGTAGTCATCAAAGGGCAGCAGCTGAGCGGAGACGATTTTTCCGTCTTTGAAATCTCTGGTCTCGATAACGGAGAGAAAATCGCTCAGGTAATATTCGACACGCGACAGGTTCATTTCATCGAGGCAGAGAATGTACGGTTTTTCCGGCTCGTTCACCGCTTCGAGGATGATCTTCAGGACCCTGCCCGGGACAAAAACGCCTTCCGGGGTATTATATCCGAGCAGGTCGGAAGGATCGGTCCATTCCGGACGGACGGGTACCAGCCGGTATTTCGCCCCGATTGCTTCCGCGAAGAGCCGCACCAGCTGGGTCTTCCCGGTCCCGGAGATCCCCGCCAGGATCACAAAGGGTTTGCTCTTGAGGCTCAGCCAGAAGTTCTCGATCAGTCCCGGATCATAGGTGAAGCCTTTTCCCCGGATGAACTCATTGATTTGTTTGAATTGTTCTTTTGCCGTCATTTCCATCTTTTCCGGCTCCTTTTTCGATTTGACATCTATATATATTGTAGCTGTTTATAGGCAATGTAATAAATCACAAGTTACAGTTCAGATGATTTCTGAACCCGGGGAAAAGCTCTGTGCTGATTTCACGATCGGGAAAGCAGAAATAAAACCGGATACGGGTGTACTGATCCGAAACTTCCGAATCAGGATGTTATAATTGATCATTATCAGGAGGACACGACAATGAAATACATGCATTCGGAATGGCGCGGCCGGGTGGATCACTGGATCAGCACCCTGAAAAAAGATTTTTATCACCCGCTCGGTCTTATCGGGACAGAAGCGGCTTTCACAATGGACCATCTGTCACCGGAGGAAGCGCAGGGGCTGGCATATACGCCGATCACTGCCGGGACAGCCTGGGGACACACCTGGGAGTACTGCTGGCTGCGCGGCAGCGTGACGCTGCCGGCGGAAGCTGAAGGAAAACGCATCGTCATGGACCTGAACACAGGCGGCGAGACGACCATCTTCGTAAACGGGAGATCCTTCGGCACCTACCGCGACAGCTGGGTCACAATCCCGCATCATTACATTGAAGACAACACCCTGACCGAAAGCGGACATGCCGGCGAAACCTTCTGCATTCAGCTTGAAGCTTACGCAGGGCATTATTATCCCCAATCTGAAGAACTGAAAAACTGTGCCACCGGCCCGGTGCTGCCCGGAAGCTATACCGACCCCAAAGAGCATACCACCCGGGCGGTCCTCGGACAGCTTACATACGGCATATGGAATGAAGACGCATACCAGCTGTATATGGATATGGAGACGCTGCGCCTCCTGATCGATCAGGTCGACCCGGAATCACTGCGGGCAGACCGTATTGCCTCCGCGCTGGAACAGGCAACACTGGCCGCGGATTTTGAACAGCCGATGGAAGAAAGGAACCTTTCCTACCGGGCTGCCCGGGAAGCGCTGAAAGGAGCACTCTGCGCGGTAAACGGTACGACCGCCCCACAGTTTTATGCCATCGGCAATGCCCATCTGGATCTGGCATGGCTCTGGCCCATGGCCGAAACCTGCCGCAAAACCAGCCGCACCTTCGCCGCGCAGCTGAGGCTTATCGGGGAATACCCGGAATATAAATTTATCCAGAGCCAGCCTGCCGGATACATGATGTGCCGGGAGCATTATCCGGAGCTTTATGAACGCATCAGGGAAGCGGCGAAAAAAGGACAGTGGATCGCGGAAGGCGCCATGTGGGTCGAGCCGGATACTAATATGACCGGCGGTGAATCGCTGATCCGGCAGCTGATCCACGGGAAACGCTTTTTCAAAGAGGAATTCGGTGTGGATTCGGTACTGCTGTGGCTGCCCGACACCTTCGGCTACTCGGCCGCACTGCCACAGATACTGAAGGGCTGCGGAGTCAAATATCTGGTGACACAGAAAATCTTCTGGTCATACAATGAAGGCGACCGTTTTCCCTGGCACTATTTCACCTGGCGGGGAGCGGACGGCAGCTGCATCGATTCATTCCTGCCCACCGATTATACCTACAGGACCGACCCTCAGCAGATCTGCGAAGTCTGGAACAAACGGGTGCAGAAGCGGGGTCTGGACGCTTTCCTGCTGCCCTTCGGATACGGGGACGGCGGGGGCGGCCCGTCCAGGGATTATCTGGAATTTCTGCGCCGGGAAAAGGACCTCGAGGGGATGCCGCGGGTAAAGACAGAATCCCCGCTCCGGTTCTTTGAGGATATGGAAGCGGCAGGCGGTCCGCAGCACACCTATGCCGGTGAACTTTACTTCTCCGCCCACCGGGGCGTATTCACCAGCCAGGCCGCCATCAAACGCGGCAACCGCAAGGCGGAAATTGCGCTGCGGGAAGCGGAGATGTGGGGAACGATAGCAGCGATTCAGGGAGCGGAATATCCGCTGGAACGGATGGATGCCGCATGGAAACGTCTGCTGCTCAACCAGTTCCACGATATTCTGCCCGGTTCTTCCATCGCGAAAGTGTACGAGGACGCACGAAAGGACCATGCATGGATCATCAGCGAAGCGGAAGATGTAAAGAACAAAGCTCTGTCCCATCTGGCCGAGGGGGATGGGGTGACCGCCTTTAATTCCCTGAGCTTCGCCCGGTCCGGGCTGATCCCGCTGCCGGAAGCCTTCGCTGAAGGCGGGGTCACTGAAGACGGGAAGGAAGTCCCCGTTCAGCAAACTGAGGACGGACTGTCTGGACTGGTTGAAGTTCCCGCATGCGGCGCGGTTTCACTCCGGCCGAAAGCCGTACCTGCCAAAAACGCTGTTTCCGCGGAATGGCAGGGAGCTGATATTCTCCTCGAAAACGAGGAAATCCGGGCGGTCATCAGCAGCCATGGGGAGGTGACTTCCTTCATCGATAAACGAAGCGGACGGGAATTTGCCGACGGAGCGATGAACCGGCTGCTGATGTTCAAGGATGTTCCCCGGAAATTTGACGCCTGGGATATCGATTCCCATTATATTCTGCAGCCTGTCGCGCTTGACGAAGCGGCCGCAGTTACGATCCGGGAAACCGGAGGACTGCGGGCTGTGATCCATGTGGAGCGGAAAGTCCTGCATTCTGAATTTTCGCAGGACATCATCCTGACCGCCGGCAGCCGCAGACTGGATTTTGTCACAAAGATGGACTGGCAGGAGCTCCACCGGCTGCTGAAAGTCGAGTTCCCGGTAAAAGTACAGGCGGAGGAAGGCATCAACGAGATCCAGTTCGGATATATGAAACACCCCACACACCGTTCCCGGCTGTATGATATTGACCGCTACGAAGTGTGCAACCAGCGCTACAGCGCACTGTGCGATGAGAGCCACGGAGCCGCGGTACTCAATGACTGCAAATACGGGATCAGCATGAACGGCAATGCCCTGCAGCTGACCCTTCTGCGCGCGGCGGCATCGCCTGAAATGCGGGCAGATAACGGAAAGCACAGCTTTACCTACGCGTTCACAGCGTGGGAAGGGAGTTTTCTGGAAAGCCCGGTCGTGCGTGGCGGCCGGAAGCTGCAGGACGTTCAGCGCTTTTGAAACAGACGCGGAAAATATCTTCATCGATACGGTGAAAGAGGCAGAAGACGGAAGCGGGGATCTGATCCTCCGGCTGTACGAGGCTAAACGGGCTGATACGATATGCCGGCTGAAGGTCCGGATCCCGATGAAGTCCGTCTCCCTTTGCGATATGCTCGAAAATGAAACAGAACAACTGATCCCGGAGGAGGGCACCGTGATCCCGCTGCACTTCCATACATTCGAGGTGAAGACACTCAGGATCCGGACAAGGTGACGCAGCGCGGGTGGAGCTGCCGCAAATTATAAATTTGAAAAGCCATCGGGAGAGAGTGCTTCGCAGGGACGCGGAATAAACGTCATCTGGGAGCGAAAGTGATCCCCGCGTCCCGGTTAATTCAGTCGGGGGACACGCGCTGAGCAAGCTCACGCGTGTTCCCCGACCCCCTTGTATAAGCTGCTGAATCACTCCGTTGATGATACGATCATTCAGATGATTTCCCAAAACAAAAGATTAGCCGTTTTGCGATATCTAAAGGTGCCAAAGCTGGCGAGTGACTGAAGGTCAGCCCGACCGATCTCTATGGTGCGTGAAGTTCTCCCTCCGGCACCGCCCGCCATTGCGGAGCATTTGCTTTTGATCGTATTTCTGAAAAAGGCTGTCGTACACCATATCATGTGCGACAGCCCCGTCGTGTGAGTCGCAGCAGCCTGCTGTTCTGTTGACCCATTCTGAGCCAACGAAAACAGGTCACTTCGACTCACACCAAATAAATCAGCGTCTTCTTAAAAATCCACCAGATAAATGCCGATCGAGATCAGGGTGAATGATCCCTTCGGCCGGATGCTGCTGATTTTCGCCGTCAGCAGCTTGCCGGCATCCATCAGGCGGGAGAAAACCAGATTGTCTTTTTCCGGGACGTAACCGTATTTCTCGCCGTCCTCATTCAGGATCAGGATGGCGTTGCTGTCAAAACGGTTGCCGCTTTCCCGGCGCAGTGTCAGGGTATCTCCGACAGCA
>CACYHU010000163.1:8915-13972 GCA_902774215.1 uncultured Chloroflexota bacterium | reverse complement strand
ATCTTGTCACTGTGTCTGTGGTATCACAGTTTCTGGCGATTGCATTTTATGCTTTATGCCTCCGGTGCAATAAGACAGAGTGCTAACAATTCAAATTTGAGGGGGTATCGCTGAATTGCAATTTTAGGGAAGCATAACTTCTACGGATAAGAAAACGATGACGGGAGGCCCGGCACAAAAAAATCTTCAGAGAATTTTGACACATATCCGAAATGGCATCGCGAAAAAAGGAGGAAAATGAATTACAGCATCGAAAACGGAACAGCCATATTTCCTGAGGGAATCACGAAGATTCCCATGGCCACACTCAGCTCATGCAAAGAACTCTCGAAAGTCATTATTCCCGGCTCTGTAACAAAAATCGATGACGGTGCGTTTTGCAATTGTTCCAGTCTGGAGAGTGTTGTCATCCCGGGAAGCGTTCCCGGGCTCGGCCTCTCCATATTTGAAGGGTGTACCCGCCTTACAGATATCACGCTTTCCGAAGGGATCAGGTATATTGGCCGTGATGCCTTCCGGCGGTGCAGCAGCCTGAAGTATATAACGTTCCCCGACAGTCTGACAGAGATAAGCGATGATCCATTTTCAGAATGCGGCAGTCTTGAAAGATTCGATGTCGGAAGCGGAAACAGGTATTTCAGTACCCATGACGGAAATCTGTATAACAAAGAGGGAACGGAACTGGTTCGGTTTGCTCCGGGGAAAAAAGACAGCTCATTTTCCGTCCCGAAGGGAGTGCGCCGTATCGGTGCAGATGCCTTCGAATACTGCCGTGATCTGAAAGAAGTTGTGATCCCCGAGGGGGTAACCGAAATCGGGCATTCGGCTTTTTATGAATGTACATCTCTGGAACGGGTCTCCCTTCCTTCAGGTCTTATCAAAATTGACTTTGCCGCATTTGACCACTGTGAAAGCCTCGCTGCGATCGATCTTCCGGAAAGTGTAGAAGTGATCGAAATTGAGGCATTTAACCGATGCAAAAGCCTGACTTTCGTGAAACTCCCGGAGAAGGTGACAGCGATCGAATTCGGTACTTTCGCAGGCTGCGGAAAGCTTGAAAAGGTCATCATCCCGGAGCAGGTCACCGGCATCGGCGAAGACGCCTTTTACCGGTGTACAAACCTTACTGAGGTCAGGCTTCCCCGCAAGGTGACCGCTATCGGGGCACATGCCTTTGTAATGTGTGAAAATCTCGAAAGCGTTGAGATCCCGGACAGCGTGACCATCATCGGCAGCATGGCATTCGGAGGATGCAGGAAGCTTTCCAACATCAGGCTTCCCCGCGCGCTGAAAATAATGGAAAGTGTGGCTTTCAGAGGATGTGAGAATCTGGAAAAGATCTGCATTCCGTCAGGTATAAAGGAAATCAGTAAATATGCGTTTGCCGATTGCATTCGTCTGCGGGAGGTGAAACTTCCTGATGGTCTGACCCGAATTGGCGAAAACGCATTCCGGAATTGCAGCAGCCTTTCCGCTGTCACGATCCCCGAAAGCGTTGCTGTGATCGATAACGGAGCTTTTGCGGAATGCACCGCCCTTTCAGAAATTACGCTCCCATCCCGGCTTGAACTGATCAGCCATGAATCCTTCATGGACTGCAAAAGCCTTGTGCATATTACCATTCCGGACTATGTAAAAACGATCAGCAGCAATGCGTTTGAAGGCTGCTCAGCGCTGAATGGAATAACCATCCCAAAATGGGTAAAAAACATTCGGAAAAGAGCTTTTGCGGGATGCTCCGGCCTTACATCTGTCTCGATCCCTCAGAAAGTAACAAGCATCGCGGACGGTTTATTTGAAGCATGCGGGAACCTTTCCTCTGTGGAGCTTCCGGGAAGGCTGATGAATATCGGCGACAGGGCTTTCGCCGGGTGCGGTCAGCTTTCGGAAATGACCCTTCCAAAGATCGTAAGAAACATCGGCAACCATGCGTTTAAGGGCTGTGGAAAGCTTTCAGGGCTTCGGATCCCCGAAAGGACTGTCAGTATCGGGGAACAGGCCTTTGGCTTTGATGATTCCGGCAAGCCGATTCCTGACTTTTTTCTCTGCGGAAGATCCGGCAGCGTGTCCGAGAATTACGCACAGGCTAACGGCTTTCGGTTCATGGAATCATAGAAAGATATGAGGTATCTGCAGCTGAAAGTCAAATTCAAATTTGCCGATATCTTGTAAAATCGGAGTTTGCAGAGAAGCGAAGAAACTTTTTAGGGGACACATAATGAAAAAGACCTTTATTGAAATGAAACTCTTTCAGGTAAAGCCCGACAGACTAGAGCAATTTGAAGCAAAGATTATAGAAATGTCCGCAAATCAGCTTAAATGCGAAGGCTGCATATCTCTGAAGTATTTCAAGAGATTTTATACCATAGACGCAATCGAACTTGGTGAGCCTCCAAGAGAGCTAACCAGGATTGTAAAGTGCGTAAAGTACTACTCATATTGGGAGTTTGACACAAAAGAAAACTATGGCAAGGCTATAAAATTCTTTTTCGAAAACTACAATAAAGATTTGCAAAAACTGCTGATTGCACCTTTTGATATTAATTTGGGATATTCTGTATAAAGATTTGCAAATTCAAGTTTGTGGAGGTGACGTACAATGCCACAAATGAATAAAGGCGGCAAGTTTATTTTCGGGAAGTCGCTCATTCGAGAAGAAGGCGTATTGCAGTTTTCAGAGCAGGCGATTCGAGAATACGACATAACTGTGGAAGGACGAGTTTATCTTTTCACAGGAAGCAAGAGCACAGGCGGATTCTGTGTTACACGAAAGGGTCTGCTTGAGACGTCCCAACTTGGTCACATATTAGCTGAGACTCCGTCACTGAAGGATTACACTGCAAAACAGGGAGAATTTATCAAATACAAGGGGCGCTCCTATGCATGGGTGGATATCACTGACGAAGGCAAAATCGTATTGACGAATGAGATGATGTCATTCCTGAGGATTGAATCGGGAATAAAGCTTCTCTCCATTCGCAGCAGCGATATAGCTTTCACAATGGGGGCATATGGTCGCTTGGTAGAAGAATCTAAGAAACATGAGGATGAAATCCCTGTTTTCTGACCATATTGACCATACAAATTCCGTTTATTGGGGAGATCGCTTCCGGAAAAAGTGAACCGGACGATGAGAAACCCTTTTCGTTTTATAAAAGCCTCTATCCCTTCAGATATTTTACAGGCACATGGTTCTTCCAAGCATACTGGATCGTGTTCCTGGTTCCTCCTGCTTTCCCATCATACACAGCGATTACCCTGCTGCTGTGATTGACCATCCACTCATTTCTAGCCTGATAGGCGTCTTTACTGTAATCTTCACTTACAATCTTCACAAAGTCGGCAGATTTGAGGAGTTTTTCAAACTTCTGCTGCCATTCATCTGTCCACTTATCCGCAAAACCAGGAAACGGGACCGCAGCAATGAGCTTCAATTCCGGAAATCTGTCCTTTAGCCTTACCACTATATTACCGGCCCAGATATCTGTTCCGTATGCCATACCGGTAATGAACGTGGTATATCCGTCTTTGATCGTGCGCAGAATCTCATTTTCGAGATCTACCTTGATGTCATCTACCGGTCTTGTCAGTTTCTGCGGCCTGTGTCCGGTAAAGCAGCAGCGTCTTTTCCGCTTGTCTGCTTCTGTCAGATTTGCTTGAGCCTCAGCAATTTCCCTTGCTGTCTTCGGTTTTGGAGGAAGAACTTCTGCGCCTGATTTGATTTTCTCACTCATGAAGCGTAATCCTCCCAGGTTTCGAAGATGTTCGGACCTTTCACTGTTTTCGTACTTGTTATTTCAAGAATATCATCAAACAGGATCACAGTTTTATCCACCGTTATGGATCTCAATCCGACATACCGGCAGATACCGCTTAATTTCACGTACTGACCGCGGCAGCCATATGAGAAGCTGTTTTTGTCGGCACATGGAACATAGTATGTGACTGTGACGGGAACCTTGTTCTTTTCGGCAGCCCTGCTGTTATATGTCATGCTGTGCAGAACAACAAGTTTTCTGTTCAGTTCTTCCTTTTCCCCGTCATCCAGCTCGCGCCTAAACTCATACAGCACTTCCTTTGCCGCCACAGCCTCATTAAAACCAGCCAGGGCATCAAACGGAGCGAATATCTTGGCTCTGCGTCCACAGTCCATGGAAGGGTGGCGAAGCCTGAAGCGGTCGAAGCGCTGATGTACGGGCTTCCCTTTCAGAAATACATCTTTATAAATAAAGTCTGCAGGCATCTGCATGTATCCGATCATTGTCACACCTCCCCTCAGTTCACCGTGCGGTTTTATATCCTATTTGTCACCTGAACAGAAAAGCAGGTGATGACCGGATTAAGAATCAGGCACGATGACCGCCAATCTGCATGTTCCGTTCAAGTAATGTTGCGCCCTTGATCATGTTTTTTCCGGTGAAAAGAGCGTTTGCCCCGAATCTGGAGCGAATTTCAAGCATTGCTCCCTGCAGTTTCCGTTCCCTTTCCCGCGCGTCGCTGTCAGTAAAGAAATCAGCCTGCCATGCGCCGCTGTCATCCGTCACATCGTTCGCGCAGACACCAAGCCTGCGAAACAACAGATGATGATCGGTCTTCTCTTCGAAAGAGGGCAGCAAAGCCTCACTGACCTCCTTCGGGCTGCTGGTCTGAGTCCTAATTTTCACAGTCCCGTTATTGTGTTTCGGATGCAGGCGTCCATAGAAATCCACAGCCACAGGACCGCTGTAATAAGGATCCTTCTCAAGAGACTTCCAGTCATAACTCACCCACCAGGTAAAAGTTGAAGCCTGAAGATGTTTTGCGAACATTCTGCCGCAGAGAACATCGATCATTTCACAAAAAACATTCTTTGCTTCCTCGTACTCATAAGGCCTTGGCAGCACCTGACCGTTTGAAAGGCTGTGACTGTCCGTGCGGTAGCTTTTGATATCCCGCATGGTTACGGGCTCCCGTCCCCAGGCATGATCGATCAGGATCTCTCCGTCAATGCCGAATGTTTTATAAAACCACTCTTCATCGTACTGGCTCTTTCTGGCGATATCGCCCATGGTAAAGAG
>CACYHU010000163.1:0-8904 GCA_902774215.1 uncultured Chloroflexota bacterium | reverse complement strand
GGCATCTTTTTGGCGACGATATCCATACAGACCTTTGCCAGGTACATGTTGGTTCCAATGCCGACTGTCGCGGTGATTCCTGTCGTCCGCAAAATGTCCCGCACTATCTCTATGGCCATGAGCCTTGCCGGCTCGACACCGCTTTTCCTGGCTTCTTTCTTATAGAGATGAAGATATGGACCGCAGTCAATGAAGGACTCATCGATGCTGTACACATGGACATCCTCCGGAGCCACATATTTCAGTATCACGCTGTAGATCAGCGCCGAGACCCTTTCATATTCCGCCATCCTGGGAAGAGCGATCAGGTAGGAAAGGGTCTGCCGGTTTTGACTTTCCCACCGGCTGATGGCCTGCTTCGCTTCGAACAGCCTCGGCCTTCCCGGAACACCCTTTGCCTTTAGACTGGGACTTACCGCAAGGCAGATCGTCTGATCCGTGCGTGTCTCGTCTGCCACAAGCAGGTTTGCCTTCAGCGGATCGAGGTCACGGTAGACGCATTCCACGGACGCGTAAAAAGCTTTCATATCGATAGCGATAAACGCACCCATGGCCCTGCCTCCTCCTTCTCAAAACTGTATTTTCAAATTTCTCATCAAACGCTTTGCCTGTTTCGGAGCGTACTAATCCTGTCTTTTCTGCCAGCTTTTCAAAAAGTCGGATCTTGTTTCCGGCACATTCGGCAGTTCCAGCCCTTTCGACCGCAGGCACTGCAGTTTGAACCCGACAAGATGGACATCCACATTCATTTCTTCCGCAAGATCCTCAAATGTCCCCATGTCCTGATGGCTCTGATAAAAATCCATCATCTGTTCCTGCTCAAACTCAAACCTGGCCCGATCGCTCTTATATTTTTCTATGTTCTCCTGGATGTATTTGGTCAAAAGAGTGTATTCCTTATAGTAGATCCTGTCCAGGATATCATTGTCCGGAATCAGCAGTTCCGCGTCGAAAAGGTTCGCGTTCCGTTCGCTCCGGCTGTTGTTCAGGCTGTAAAGCATCGTATCCTGGAAAAGCATGCCGCTGGAGGCAGATGCGTAATCCAGAAAAGAATGGCCGAGCTCATGGCCAGCGCCGGTCCTCAGCGCGCCGTCTTCAGCATTGCAGTTCAGGCCAATATACTGCTGCCGGTTCACCACCCGGAAATAGCCGAGCAGATTGCGGCCGTCGAACCAGCGAAGCTCGATGTTTCTCCGGTCGATGATCTCAAAAGGGTCGCGTGTCTTATATTTGCGGACACAAAAATCCGCCATGCTTATCGCTTGAGGCATCATAAGGTATTCCTTTCCCTGGAAACCAGATGGGCGGGATTATTGCTGAAAAATCAGTCCTCTAAGAACTTCTTCGGCGTAAATTTCCTTGCTTTATCCTTGGAATCCCAGAAAATTGCCATCATCTCGTTACGGAACATTTCCTTATCCTCATCCGTCAGTTCACCGCCGGAATAGAGTGTCTGGGTTTGATCCAGAATAGCCGCGGCCTGAGCTTTCCCTTTTGATCCGTACTTTTTGCTTGCCTGTTCCAGGAAGGCCTCTTTATCCATTTCCTCCTGGAAAAGGATATCCTCCATGAAGAAGGTTGTCGCGACTCCAAGCGCCGCGGAAAGTCTTTTGATGGCGTCAATGCTCGGTTTCCGCTGATTGGTTTCTATGTAGCGGATTGCACGGTCGGAAAGGCCGCTCGTCCGGGCAAGATCGGCCATTGTCATCTTTTTGGAAAGCCTGAGTGCCCGTACCTTGTCGCCGATCGTGGCGTCAGGGCCTATGCTGATCCCGGCATCGTTATTTCTGTTTCCTGTTTTGTCCTGTGTACCCATATGCACTGCCTCCCTTGCGGTATCGAATGAGTAGAAAAATTTAGCGGAACTATTGGTTAGGAACTATAGTTCCTAATTTGTATCTGGGATTATAAAGCGGAACTACTGTTCCTGTCAAGGAATTTTAGAAAATAATTACTTTAATTCTGTAAATTCCGATACGGCCTGCGTCCCTGATACAAGTTTGTATATTTTCATACATCTTTTGAAAGGAGAGCGCCGCAGAAGAAGCTGCGGCCAACATGTATGAAAAGACATATTTTATTTTCAATGATCTGCCTTCTGTTGTTCGCATTTTGTGTAAACACAGCATTTGCAGATTATATCGGACCGAATCCGGATCTTCGGACCTATACCGAATACACTATTGAACCGATTTCGATTCCGGGCCTTTATGTCCAGTGTATAGATGATACAGCGTCTCCTGCCAGAACCCTTGGTCAATACTGTGACATATCCCATTCACCAACTCCGATCGACATTACTCCGCCTACGGTAACATCCTGTGCTTCTTTTGCCGGAGCAACCAAATCAGTGATCACCGAAACATCCTGCGAATACAACACGACGATTGGCGTCAATGTGCAGAGGCAGGCGGATAACGCCACGGCAAGTATGTCCTCAGTCTGTTCAGGAACAACCGGAGCTGAAAACTGGTGCGGAGGGAACGTTACGCTTACTTTATCCGGTACGGAACCGAAACCTCACAACAATCTGAACGGCGGCGAGATCGTTATTGCCGGCGACAGTCAAACCAAACGAGGCACACAGCCCTATACTTTTGATGTTTCCAAAGAAGGAAGCAATGACGTCAGTTACTGGGTCTATTCCACTGTCGGCGATACTTCCGAAAAAGGACAGACCCATGTGAAGATCGACAAAACCGCTCCGAAAGCGGTCTGCGATGTGAAGTCTTCTCCAACATTCGGGGAGTGGTATACCGGTAACATCAAAATCGAAGGCAAGTCCACCGACTCTGTCTCCGGCGTGTATGAGAATCTGTTCAGTTCCGGCGGAACGATATCAAGGGATTTGATCACACTTTCTCAAACTGGCAGGAACATCAGTGTCAGCCTGACCGCGAAGGATTACGCGTACAATACCGACCAGGTCAACTGCGGTTCTTTTTCCATCGACAATACGGCTCCTGTCCTGGATTTCTTCACGGTTCCGGATGCTTCTCCCCGGGAATCTCACCTTTTCCGTTTCAGGACATGACAATGAATCCGGCGTAAAATCCGTTGTCATCATCGTAGACGGCAAAGAGCATTCCACCAACGGAAACGAGGGGACTGTATCGGCATCCTTCACCAGTACTGGGGAACATACCGTTTCCTACCGGATCATAGATAACGTCGGGCTTACAGCTGAAAGCTCCGTATTCACTTTTCTCATCGATATCGATCCGCCGGATCTGATCATCAATGAAATATCGCACAACGGTGTTTCCGGACTGCTTGTTCCGGGTGACACGGTTTCCGGTTTCGGCACGGACCCCGGTTCCGGATTCAGCAGGGTTTTTATCTCCTTCCCCGGGAATAATTCCTTCAAATCAATCGATTACAGCGTTATCAACCCGGCTCCTCCGGCTGAGAGCATTGTCTGGAGTACGACCGCGGATTTCAGCGTTCAGAGTGGAAAATACAGTGTTTCCGTAAAAGGGACAGACAAAGTCGGAAATGAATCTGTTGTCGTATCTGTTCCTGTGACAGTTGACGCGGATGCTCCGGTAACTGACTATACTGTCAGCGGTAATCAGTCTGACTCCGGATGGTACCGCGGATCTGTTACGGTCACGGCCGCTTCAACGGACCAGGGCACAGGCGTCATGTCAGAAAGTGTCAGCCTGTCCTGTTCTCCGGCTGTCAGCATTGCTGAAGGGAAAACAGTAAGGATTCCAGCGTCCTATTCCGGAACATGCAGCGTTACGGTGAAGGCATCAGACTATGCGGACAACAAGTCCGAGAAAACGGTAAATAAAGCGGTAAAAATCGACAATACAGCACCGACATCTTCTTCTTTCACGCCCGCTGCCGGCAGCGTCAACGGGAATCAGGTTCATGCCTGCGTCAACGGGGCAAAAGATCAGCACTCAGGGCTGAAATCCGGATATCTCAGGATCACCGGACCAGAAGGGGAACGGAAGCTGACATCAAGTGCACAGGGCGTAAATCAGGTATGCTTTGACACATCCTTCTCAACAGATGGCAGCTATTCCCTGTATTATGAACTGGAGGATAAGGCCGGAAACAAAAACGGAGAATCCGCGCCGGTTGTGATAACGATAGATGCAACTGGTCCTGAGATCCATTTCACCTCTGTTCCCGCATCATTTAAAAACCGGGACAAGAGTGTTACCTACACTGGATCAGGCTCCGACAGCGTTACGGGGATCGGCAGTGCCCGCTACAGTATTGATGGCGGTGAAACCTGGGAAAACCTGGAACCGGCCGAAGACGGAAGCTTCACCATTTCCGCAGCGCCGTATGAACGGATGACTGTCCGGGTTTCCATGACCGATAAGGCGGGGAATGAATCACTGATCGAATCCGCTCCGTTGATCAAAGTGAGCGACGCCTCTGCAAAACTGTCTGTCCCGGCTGCGACGGAAGCCAACATGCTGATCAGGCCTGTGGTCGTGGATATGGAAGGAAACGCCATAGACGACTATTCCGGAATCGAATCCGCCCGCGCTTTTGTCTACGGACGGGGGTATGACCACCGGGACATAGAACTTTCCGTAAGGAACAATTACGCTTTCCGCTGGGACGGGACTTTCCCGAAAGATGAGATCCGTGAAACAGATGACGGCGAAACCGTGGTCATTGAAGGATCCGTTGAAGCTCCGGAAGGATGGTACTGGCTTACAATCGAGGTAACGGATGTCGACGGGAACATCAGCTGCTATAACACCCGTATTCATGCAGGTGAAAGCACTCCGCAGGCGGAACCGGTAAAGGCACCAGAATATACGGTGTTCGACATCAGCGGCAAAGTCAACGGGATGGATTCAGCTTCCGTAACTGTTTCCGGCACCAGATATATGCTGGCAGATTTCAGCCGGATCGAAGCCGGGATCGGCGAAAACACAAAGGTGACCGGGAAAGGCCGCGCGTACACAAAGGAAAATGTGCTTGTCGTTGAAACGCTGCAGGCAGTCAAAGAAACGCTTACACCTTTCAGCGGACTTGTAGATGATCTCGGCTCCGATTACGTCATCATCGACGGTCACGCGCTGGCGATCGACAGTGAAACACAGCGATACTGCGAAGATATCCGTACCGGAGATTATGTATCCGGACTGTACCGGACTGAAAACGGAACTATGATCGCTGCAGAGTTCGGTCCTCTCAGCTGTGATCGGAATGAAATCACCAGGACGGACACAGGAATTGTCGGCAATTGATTGAAGATGTGAAACAGCCCTGAATTTCCGGGGCTGTTTCATCGATCAGATATTAATCCCAATCTTTTTGTGCTATTTGTTTCTTTTTCCGCTGTTTCCGGTGCCCCTGACTTCTTCATGGTAAAAATAATCCACGATTGTTGGGTGTCCCTGTGGTACTCTCTCGTAAGGCGTTTCATTATCCACAAACCGGCAGTTATTCACCCGGGCCATCTCTTCAGCTTTCTGCTCAAGCATCCGGAAATAACTCCGGTCCTTTTTGTTATAGATCACTTCATATAAAGGGAATAATTCAGGATGCTTCTCCGCGATATAGTTCATGATATCTGCCTTGAATCCGCCTCTGAGATTCAGGTTTTCGAGCCAGATGAGATCACACTGGTCCTTTGCGCGGTGAAAAATCGCTTCGATATCGGTCAATCCGGGGAAAACAGGTGAAATAAAGCATACTGTGCGTATCCCCGCGTCATAAACCTGTTTCATTGCAGCCAGTCTTCTTTCGATGCTGACAGCCGCGTCCATGTCATTTTTGAATTCTTCGTCAAGCGTGTTGACAGACCAGGATACAGTCAGCCTGTTCTTCCTGTTGATCTCCATGAGCAGATCCATATCTCTCAGGACAAGGTCTGACTTTGTGCAGATCAGTATATCCGCGCCGCTGTCTTTTAGTTCCGTAAGGAGCTGTCTGGTCTTACGGTATCTTTCCTCAAGCGGATTATATCCGTCCGTTACTGTACCGATTATGATTTTTTGACCGGCATATTTTTTCGGATTTGCAATCACCGGCCAGTCTTTTACATCAATGAAAGTTCCCCAGTCTTCGGTATGCCCGGTAAAGCGTTTCATGAAAGACGCGTAACAATATTTGCATGCATGCGGACAGCCTACATAGGGATTGACTGAGTATCCGCCCAGCGGCGTATTTGATTTTGTCATCACGCTTTTTGTCGCAACATGATCTACTTTGATATTCGGCTGTTCCATTTCCTCTGTTCCTCCAGTACCTTTTCATATTCTTCAGGAAGTTCCTGAATCATGTTCTCTTCCCCCATAACAGGGATCAGATCCTCTTTCCAGAAGACCGGAATGTTCAGAGCATGAGCCTGTTCAGTCAGAGAATATACCCAGGCAGGTTCTGTTCTGACTTTTCTGCCCGCCGCTCCGGTCATGGTTCCAATGACGATCCAGTCGATTCCGGTCAGGTCTGCCTGTCCAGGATCATCAAACAGCGGTTCAAATGTCACATGATAGTGCTTCGCCTTTATATTCTCCCGAAGCGCATCAATACGCCAGAGCTCCGATTTTCTCGTGACGGTTACACCGAACCATGCGTTATCGAGATCCGTCGAAAATGACAGAAGGTCCGGACGTTTGGAGAGAAAGAGAAACTGATGCTGCGGATTTTCTTTGATCTTCGCAAAAACATCTTCTCTCCATTCTTCCTTCCAGCCGGACAGATCACTCATTCCCGTGAGCAGAAAATTCTGAGGCCGCTGTTTTTCCATCAGGCGCATTTTCTGAGGAAAATACTCGGGCTTGTTGAAATCCTCGATCATATGAAAACGTCTGACGTTATTCCGGGCATAACAGTACGGGCAGCCGACCGTACAGCCGATAACCAGGTTCATATTCTGTATCTGATCCTTTATGCAAACACTCATCAGAGTTCTTCCTCTACATTCTTCAAAATTCTTTCAAGATAACTTTCCAGCTTTTCAATTTCCTGATCACTGAAACCTTTATAGTAAATTCTGCTCATTTCTTCAGATACTGCGTTATAGTCTTCTTCCAGTCCTTTGGCCTTATCCGTCAAAAAAATCCGGATCTTTCTGCGGTCTTTATCCCCCCGGTCCCTATATATCAGGCCAGCGGTTTCCATTCGGTCCAGCATGCTGGTTAATGTAGTCGTGGCAAGTCCGGTCTGTCTGGAAAGTTCGCTGATAGGGACTCCGTTATCCTGCCATAAAACATAGAGGATCCTCCCCTGTGCACCGTTGAAAACATCGATTTTCTTTTGGGAAAGGATGCGGTCGAAGACACGGCCGCCTACCTGTTTTATTCTTGTGATCAGAAATCCTCCCGTATTTTTCATATCATCAGCTCCTTGTTTATATCATATAAAATTATACTATATAGGAATATTCTGTATAAATATTATACTATTTGAATTACATAATTCTCTCAAGTGGTTTTTCTATACTTTCCTGAATCGGAAGGTTATATGAAATTTATGACAACACGTTTTTATAAGCTGCTGTTTCTGTTCTTCTCCTTTTTTCTCACAGCCGGTAATGCCCACTGTGAGACTATGCTGACATTGACCAGAATGGAGATTCCCAGGCTTGAACTGGATATAGAAGTCAGGAAAATCCCTTTTTCCCGGGAACAAAAGACATGGGACATTACTGAAGAAACCGGTGCCGTTTACTGGCTGGAAGGCACATCCCATCCTGAATACGGAGGTAATACAGTCTTAGCTGCTCATTATATGGAATCAGGCGAACCCGGACCGCTTTTTCGGGTGCGGGATCTCGAGGAAGGTGATGAAATCATTCTCTATTCGGAAAACACAAAATACACCTATAAAATCGACCGGTATCAGTACGTTCCGGATACCTACATTGAGTTCATGAAAAGCCGTCCTTATGCCCTGACTCTTTTTACATGCAGCGGGTTCAACTGGGACACAGGTGTCTGGGAACAAAGGGTTATCGTGCTGGCCACCCTGTTCCAAATTGACTTTATTGGATAAAAAAGCCGGCAGACGCTGGAGATTTCGGGCCCTCATAAAAGGAAGAATAGCGTCTGCCGATGCTTGAATAATAACACTATAAGGAGAAAAATGGCAAAACATATTCTGAAAATAATTTTGTCACTCGGCGCGGCAGCACTGTCGCTGCTTTGCGGACTCAACGCTGAAAAGCTGTTTGTTAAGAATCTGGGCCTGGTAACAATTCCTGTTCCGAACAGAGAAATTGAGCCCTATACAGTGATCAGCGAAGACATGTTCACCACAACGGAATTTACCGGTTACATCAAAGATTTTGATTACGCTGTCAGCTATTCATCACTAGATGGCCGTATGACTACCGGTACGCTTGCCGCCGGCCTTCCGGTTCCAATGGCGTTCATTTCACAATCGGCCGGTTTTTACATGGATGATCCGAAACTTGAAATCGTTTCGATTCCGGTGGCACCGGGACAGATGATCGGCGGAAATATTTATCCGGATCAGTATGTCAATCTTTATATCAGGCAGAAAGCAGAGAGCAGCAATTCATCCGCCTTTTCGCAGGGATTTGCTGACAGCATTCCTTCGATGGTCAAAGAAGATCCGGATCATGAGATCGTGAAGATATCGAATCTGAAAGTATCCGCTGTACTCGACGAAAATGGAAACGACATTTACGCCTCAGACAGTAAGATTTCCGGAAAAACCCATGCGGAAATCCTGGTCCTCGCAGTCAGACCGGATCAGACTCAGACCGTCGTGGAGGCAGCTGCAAATGCGATGAAGGCCGATTCTGAAACAACACTGTGGGTTACGATCGCGAACAGCAAATAGGAGATAAGCTGTGATTGCAATCAATATGGTAAAAGTTTTCTGCGGGATTCTTATGGCGGCGGGTATGTTTGTCTTTGTGGACATGCTTGCGGATCTGTTGAGCAAAGCGATTCTGAT
>CACYHU010000162.1 GCA_902774215.1 uncultured Chloroflexota bacterium | reverse complement strand
ATGGTGTACGACAGTCTTTTTCAGAAATACCATCAAAAGTAAATGCTCCGCAATGGTGGGCGGTGCCGGCGGGAGAACTTCCCGCACCATGGAGATATTGCCGGAGCCGGTCGGGCTGATCTTCAGTCACTTGCCAGCTTTGGCGTCTTTAAATATCACGAAACGGCTCATTTTTTGTTTTTGGGAATCATCTGAATAATCGTATCATCAACGGAGTGATTCAGCTGCTTATATGGGGGTGTCGGGGAACACGCGTGAGCACGCGGGAATCACTTTCGCAGGCAGATGACGCTTATTCCGCGTCCCTGCGAAGCACTCCCTCCCGATGCCTTTTCAAAATTATAATTTGCGACAGCCCCGTTTTTTTTTAAACCACTATCCGTTTTCAATCCCTGCATAACGCTGATAACACCTGCCAGTTTTTTGAAATTTCATCAACAAACGGAGCGTAATCAGTCTGTGTCCGGGAACGAAGCAGTTCCGTCATTTTGGAAACAGGCTCATAAACAGGTGTCAGCGCCAGGTTGCCCGTGGAACCCTTCAGGTTGTGCGCGACAGAAAACGCGGTATCCAGGTCTCCGGATTCAACAGCGTTTTTCAGCCGTTCCACGTCATTGCCTTCTATCACTTTCCTGATCAATCGGAAATAGAATTGTTCATTGTTCATACAGCGGCTGAGGCCTTCCTGCGTATTTACGCCTGCTTTTTGAAGTGAATCGATACTAAGCATAATTAACTCCTCACGAATCCTGATCCAGTTCCTGTTTCAGCTTTTTCTTGTTTTCATACATCGCGGCATCGGCTCTCCGGGCAATTTGGGAAAGGCTCGTGTCGCGGTCAGGAATGTAGTCAGACATACCGACAGCGATAATGACACGGCGTCCAACATGCTGGGCATAGTTGAGGGATGTGATCATTTTATACAGGAATTCACGGTTTTGATAATCCTCACCCCGCAGGATCACGGCAAATTCGTCACCGCCTAAACGGTAAACGGGACTGTGTTTATAGACATGGGAAATAGTCCGGCTGGCCTGTTTAATAAATTCGTCACCTTCCGCATGTCCATAGCTGTTGTTGATTTTTTTGAGTCCGTTCATGTCGCAGAAGACAACAGCAAAGGGATCAGCTGTTCCGCTGAGTATTGCTTTGTTGACCTGTTTCTCTTCTTCCAGATAGATGTGCTTACTGCAGACACCGGTGAGACCGTCGAGATTGGCAAGCCGGATAGCTTCGATTTGTTCTTCTTCCCGGCGGATCTGGTCATCAATATCACTGATACTGATTATGATATGAGTGTCATCAGGATTTTCAATACCGAGGGCTTTGAGTTGGACATAGCTCCAGCGGTTATTCTGGAGCAGGCGGTATGTGATGATAAATGGCTGTCCGCTGGCAAGTTTTTCATAGAAGTTGTCCCGTGTAAACTCCTTATAAAAAGCTTTTTCATCATCCGGATGGATACGGTTTGCGAGTACCCGCGGAAAATAGTCAAAGAAGTTGCTTCCGCTGGTCTGTACTTCAAGTCCTTCTTTGTGCGGCTGGGATATAAACTCAATATAATCGTCTGTCTGGATATCAAGATAGTAGATAGCGGTGTAGTTTCCGGCAAGCGCTTTGGAAATCGTGATGAACGGAAGATTCTGTGTACGGCGGTCCATTCCGGCCTGGATATTGTTGATCCCGACGACGATTTTGCTGTTATCCTCATCGTTCAGAGGAGATATTTTCATATTGACATAGGTGGGTTCCCCTTTGATGAGAAGCCGGTAAGTAATTGTGAAGATGTTCTTCTCCTGAAGAGCATTGAGGATATTTGCTTTTGTAAAAATGGTGAGAAAGCGGGGAAGATCTTCAGAATAAATGTTTTTTTCAGCATTTTTCCGGCTTAATGCAAAAAAATCGTCTCCGCTTTGTTCAATACCGAGAGATTGATAGCGGGGATCGGCGATAAATTCATGGAATTTATCTGTATTTAAATCAACGATATAGATGGTGAAATAGTCGCGCGCGAGCGCTTTGGCGATACCGGCAAAGGTGAGCGCGTCCTGCTGTTCAAGCTGCTGTTTTTCCTCGATTGTGATCTGATCGTCGATGTTGGAGATACCGATGATGATGTGCCGCTGGTCATCATTGTTGGCGAAGATAGCTTTCATATGGTAGTAGTGAATGTTCTGCTGGATGACAATGCGGAAGTTGATATTGAAAACACGGTGGCTGCGAAGATGGTCAAGAAGGTTGTCTTTGTCAAGAGCAGCACTGATTTTATTCTGGTCAGTGTGATAGATATAGGGAAGTACAGTCTGCAGATATTGCCTGAAGAAGTTTTGCCCCGTGTGTTTGATAGACAGAGGAACAGTGGAGTTGTCTGTATGAAAATCGAGGTAGGCGTTGGTCTGGATATCGATATAATAGATGGATTCCATGTGGATGGAAAGAGCACGGGCCAGTCCTTCAAAATTGACAGCATTGGGATGGATAAGCTCGAGAGCGCCGGAGGTTTTGAGTTCATGGTCAATATTGGATATACCGATAACAATATGGCTGCTGTTATCAGGTGTTTTGACAGCTTTGAGAGAGTAGTAAAGCGGTTCATCCTCTATGAGCATGCGGAAATTGAGAGAGACCGGCTGAATGCGGTCCAGTTCGCTCAGAAGCGTGGTTTTCGTAAGGGTGCGGAGCAGCTCATCATGGTCGTCGGGATGAACATTGCGCTGTATTGTAGTGCGGATATCTTCAAAGAAGTTGCGGCCTGTTTTATCAATACGGAGATCATCGGGCTTTCCTTCTGAAAGGAACTCAACATAATGATCGTTAACGGTATCAATGTAGTAGATGATTTCGTATCCGCCTGAAAGACTGCGGGTGACGTGTGTGAAAGCACTGTGTTTTTCATGTACAGGCTGTGAAAGAGGGTATGTGCCGAGCTGCTGTTTGCGTTTGTCAAGGAAAGGTTCAAATTCTTCGGCTGTGACAGGTTTTGAGAAGTAATAACCCTGGACAATGTCACAGCCGATGGCTTTGAGTGCTTCGTATTGTTCCTCCGTTTCGACGCCTTCGGCAATCACAGGAACATTGAGATAGTCGGCAATTTCGATAATGATTTCGAGCATACGGGTATCATTGCGTTTCCGGAAAGCGTTCTGAACGAAATCCATATCGAGTTTGAGCGCGTCGATAGGAAGAGTGGACAGCATGTTGAGGGAAGAGTAGCCATTTCCAAAGTCATCCATCGCGATTTGGAATCCGGTTTTCCGAAGATAGTTGACAGTGGAAATGATCTGATCGGAGTCCTGTGTGTATGCGGATTCTGTAACTTCAAGGGGAAGTTCATGCGGCTGGAGGTTGTTTTCGATGAGAATGGTCCGGATGGTTTCAACGAGATGCGGGTCGTACATATCAACACGGGAAACATTAACCGAAACTGGAACTGCGAACCCGATTTTCTCTTTCCATTGCCGCATCTGGGCAGCCACATTTTTCCAGACATAGAGGTCAAGTTCTTCAATAAGGCCGTTGTTTTCAAAAAGCGGTATGAATTGCCCGGGGGAGATGAAGCCAAAATAAGGATGGATCCAGCGGACAAGCGCCTCTGCGCTGGTGAGAACCGGCTGATCGGTCGTGATGTCAAATTTAGGCTGATAAAATATTTTGAATTGCTTTTCTTCAATAGCCTGATGGAAGCCTTCTACAAGCTGTTGTTCGAAGACTTCACGTTCGTGAAGTTTATGATCGTATATTTCAATGGTTTTCGTATAAGAGTTGCGAATCATATCGACCGCCATTTTGGCACGGTCGAAACGTCTTTCTATAGGAAGCGTACGGTCTGCTTTGGAATAGACGCCCATTCGCAGACGGATGCGGCTGATGGGAATATCCTGGCTGTCGAGCCCGCGGGATGCGCTTTCAAGAATCTGTTTATAGTCTTTTCCGTGCGGACAGTAAACCATAAAGGTATCTGCTTCACGGCGGCAGACGATCCCGCCGGTATCTGAGACCATTTCACGGACTTTTTGTCCGATGCGTTTAAGAATCTCGTCACCGTAAGCATTGCCGAATCTTTCGTTGATGACACGAAAGTGATAGATGTCGATAATGATGGCATCCATTTCCATGGATTCATGATATTGATCGAATAGCTCCGCATAATGATAGAAAAATTCACGGTTGTAGAGATTGGTAAGGGGATCGCGTTCGGTGGTCTGAATAGTGAGCCGGTCTTCAACAAGTTCGATAGTACGCCGGATACGTGCGAGAATGACGCCGGGTGCGGGATAGGGCTTGGGAATGAAGTCTGCTGCTCCGAGCGTAAGAGATTTGATTTCGGATTCCTGGTCGGATGTGATGACAATGACAGGGATGTTCTGCAGAGAGACATCTTCTTTGATGGTCTGCAGAAGTTCAAGGCCGGACATTCCCGGCATAAGAAGATCCAGAAGGATGATGGAAAGGGTGTTATGATGCTCCTGAATCAGCCTGTATGCCTCAATACCATCAGACGCGAAAATAACTTCGTAATCTTCATGAAGGATCTCTCCGAGAAGTTCACGATTGATCTCCTCATCTTCCGCGATCAGCACCAAACGTTTTCCGTTGGATGAATGAAATTTTTCATGGCTCTTTAACATCATGAGCACCCCCCTCAAATGTCTGTTCACATCTATACACTCTAATTGTGCCACAAAATGACAAAAAATACAATAGGAATTTTTTGAATAATTGGATATTGCCATATATTTACAGATGTTAAATCTAACCGCAATGAACGGGAAATAATGATAGAATTTTATTAATGAAAAAAGGATTTTCTCTGATTTTCCTTATCGCATTCAGCTTTGCGGCTGCTTATCTTCTCTGCGGAAAGATCATACCGGAAAGTTTATTTCCGGCTGTTTCAACTTCACTGACCGGCGGGAAAGAGTCCTTTCAAGTCATCTCGGCAGATCCCGGCACCCTGCTGCAGGTCGTCTGGGCTTATGAAGCAAAGGTCGGGCAGTCACAGCGGCAGAAAATTGAAAATTATCAGCGCGGTCAGGATATCAGTTTTAAGCGCTTTCACACCGATAACGAATGGTCAATTTCCGAAGAAGGCTATCTTCAGAGAGATGCGCATGAAGCCGCGTTAAGTTTTTCTTATCCAAAGTATTCAAACAATATTTATGTTTTTTGTCTGAAAACCTCCGGCGGAGACGCAATCGTTCGGCATGATTATCCCGGTGGGCACAGCTTCTATCGGATCGAAGAAAAAAACGGTGATGCGCTGCCGCTCAGCAGTGCTGTCAACAGCGATTTTGCATGGAAAATTCCGCAATGGGGCTGCACACTGATCATCGGGGGGCTGTTTTCCCTGATATTGGTATTTCTCTTTCTGAGATGGAATCGGAATCATCCTTTCATTGATCCGGAACCGCTGCCGGAAACAAAAACGGAGACCCCGCCATGGTTATATACCGCGGCATTTCTTCTCCCTGTCATTTTGGCTTTTATTGTCTGCGGAATAAGCGGTTTTGTACCTTTCGGAAACCGGACTTTCATCTACAATGACATGCTGAACCAGAATTATAAGTTTATTCTGTACCTGAAAAATATGCCGAAAGAGAGCAACGACCTGTTTTACTCTTTCAGCAAGGTATTGGGCGGGGATATGCTCAGCCTGTTTTCATTTTACTTCAATGATCCGCTTTATTTTTTGATCCTGCTTTTTCCGGAGTCTCAGATACCGCTCTTCTGCACGGTCCTCATCATCCTTCATCTGGGTCTGGCCGGTCTGAGCATGTGCATATATCTGAGGAAAAACGGACGTTCTCCCTCCGGATCGATCCTTTTTTCCTGTGCCTACGCTTTGATGTCTTTCAATATTGTCTGCGCTGAAAATCTGCATTTTCTGACCTGTATGGTTCTGCTTCCGATCGTTATGCTCGGGCTGGAGCGGGAGATCCGGCAGCAGAAGCCATTGCTGTATATCCTTCTTCTTGCTTTTTCCCTGATCTGCAATGTTTATTTCGGCTGGATGATCTGTTTGTTCTCATTGATCTGGTTCATTTTTATTGAGATTTCAGACCGGAGGAAAACCTTCATTAACGATTTCATTAATTTCATGATGCATTCCATGCTGGCAGTCGGCACGCCGCGTCCCTGCGCAGCGGACCGAAGGTGTTTTCTCTGGAAAACCTGAAACCCGAAGTTATTAATTCGATCCCGGATCTTTTGTCAAAATTTATCACCGGTGCTTTTAACCATGAACAAATGGAATACGGGGCTCCTTCTCTGTTCTGCGGAACGGTGACCGCAGTCTTTGCCCTTCTCTTCTTCTTCCAAAAAACACAACCGCGGAGATCCCGCCTTGCAGCGCTGTTCCCGGTATTTATTTTTCTTCTGAGTTTTTCCGTCAGCACCTTTTACCTGATCTGGCATGGATTCAATTATCCCATCTGGTGGCCTGCCCGTTTTGCCTTCACTTTTGGTTTTTTCCTCACTTTTCTGGGTTCCTGCGCTTTTGACAGCCGCAGCACAGCCTCAACAACCGAAAAAGGTATTGTTTTTGTTTTATCTTTGATCAGCTGCCTGATCGTCAAAAAAGGGAGCTTTGCCTATATTTCAGACCGGATGCTGATGATGGATACGGCAATTGTCCTGATCTGTCTGCTGTTCTCCCGTCCAATACAACCGGAAAAAACAAAATATTCGACCCTGCCGCTTTGCATTATCGCTGTTCTGCTGTTTTTCGACCTCGGTGTGAATATGTCCCATATCTGGGTAACGAACTTTGAGGAAACCTACCCGAGAACAGCCTTGACCGCGGATGAATACGCCTGGCAGTATGAACTTTTGTATAAGCCGATCACAGAATTCAAATCAACGGACCCTGACTTCTACAGGATCGAATATGCGCTTCATACCGGTGAAAATCCCGGCCTTTTATACAGCACCAACGGGTTATCCCATTTTTCCTCTACCACAGATAATGATGTACGCATGTTTTTGGACCGCATCGGATTCGCCTCCCGTTACCGGCTTTCTGCCAATTACCGCTTCGGTTCAACAATGGCCGCTGACTCCCTTCTCGGTATCAAATATCTCATTTCAGAACCGGCACTGGACAATAAACCATACCCTGTGCTTTTCCGGAATCCCGAAATGATTATTCAGCAAAATCCGCAAAAAACTTCATTCGGGCTGAGCTCTTCACCGGATATCCTGACTGTGGATCTGTATGAAAATGAAATATTTGAAAATCAGGAACGAATCTATTCCGCACTTGCCGGAGAAGATGTTCAATTATTTACCCGCGCCGAAAACATATCCCTGCAGTCTGAAAATCTTAACGCTGAAATTGGAGATGGTTTTACGGTTTGGAAAAAGTCAGACCCGGATGCACCCGGCATTCTCACCTGGAATATTCCGATACAGCAGGAAAATATGCTTTACGTTTATTTTCCCGTTCTTTCCCAACGCGGCGGTTATGTTTACCTGAATGACAGGCTGCTCGGAAAAACGATCGATCCGGATAATTACGGTATGATCCCTCTTGGTACATTTGAGCCGGGAAGTTCGATTTCTATATCTCTGCAGTTCAATGCGGACAGCATTTCCCTTTTGGATCCTCTGTTCTTTTATGAAAATCAGGAAGTGACGGCCGGACTTTTTAACAGGATGATCAGTACTTTAACCAATGTGAATAAACTCAGCAGCGCTCACCTCACAGGTGATATATCAGCCACAGAAGAAAACCGCTGGCTGCTCCTGACGATCCCTTACACGAATGAATGGAAAATAATGATCAACGGAAAATCAGCTGACGCAGAAAGGGTGATGAATTCACTGACAGCTGTTCCGCTGGAAGCCGGTGATAATCACCTGGAGATGCGCTACCGGCCAATGGGGCTCCTGCCCGGCGCCGCGATTTCACTTATGAGTCTTCCGGTTTTGATCCTCATCGAAAGAAAACGAAAAAAGGTAACCACCGCTTTTTGCGGATAAGTCAGAAAAAGAGCCCTGAAACACATATGGGGGTATGGGGGCCGCAGGCCCCTGGCAGATTTTTCCGTCATATATTTTTCACATTTTCCCAAAATATTAATAAAAATCTAATTTATCCATTGTATTATTAGTCAGGCATAAATATAACTGTTTTTCAGGCGGGTACATCGGTTTTCACAAAGCGCTTTTCTGATGATCTGCGCTGACATCTGAATACTGAATCACCGCCGATGATCAGATAGATTACGAATAGTTCTGGTAAAATGATTGCATAAGGAAATGTAAAACGAAAATGGCAGGAATTGATCAATTTACACAAAGAGCGCGGCGTGTACTGAGTTTTGCACACAAAGAAGCCGCTATGAACCACACATTGCAAATCGGAACCGAACATCTGCTGCTTGGTTTGATACAGGTACAGGGATCGACCGCGGGTAAAGTGCTGGACAATCTTGAAGTGACAGCAGACCGGGTCCGCGAGATCAATGCTTCTATGGAACCGGATGAGGCACCCATCGAAATCAGCGGTCCGCAGCAGACACTTTCACCGGATGTCCAGGATATCCTGCGCCGTGCCGTTCAGCGTGCGGTACAGTCCAACGACAACTACATCAGCACCGAACATCTGCTGCTCAGCCTCATTGAAACACCGAACTCCCGTGCAGTTCGGATCCTGGAACGGATGGGATTGAATGAAGATATCATCCGCAATCAACTGCGTTCAATGATGGAAAACGGCAGCGGCAGCAGTGTCCAGCAGGAACAACAGGCTCCCCCGCCGCCGGAATTTGCCGAAGTTGGGGCATCACGGCGTCAGCAGGGACTCAAGAAAAAGGAATCCCCGCTTATGGATCAGCTTGCGACCGATCTGACCGCCAAAGCTGCCGCGGGTAAACTCGATCCGGTGGTCGGAAGACAGAATGAGATCGAGCGTGTGATCCAGATCCTCGCCCGCCGGACAAAAAACAATCCGGCACTGATCGGGGAACCCGGTGTCGGGAAAACCGCTATCGTTGAAGGTCTGGCACAGGCTGTGGTTGACGGCAACGTGCCCGCCCAGCTGCTCAATAAACGCGTCCTTCAATTGGATGTCGGTTCTCTGGTCGCCGGTACCATGTACCGCGGACAATTCGAGGAACGGCTTAAGCGGGTCATTGACGAACTGAAAAACACACAGGCCATCCTGTTTATCGATGAGATCCATATGCTGGTTGGCGCCGGCTCCGGCGGATCAGCAGTGGATGCGGCTAATATTCTCAAACCTGCCCTTTCCCGCGGAGAGATACAGGTGATTGGTGCTACGACAACCGAAGAATACCGCCGCAATATTGAAAAAGACCCGGCGCTGGAACGTCGTTTCCAGTCCGTTTCCGTCGGTGAACCCAGCGTGGAAGAAACCGTTGAGATCCTGCGGGGGATCCGGCCGAAATATGAGGACCATCACCAGCTTGTCATTACCGATGACGCGCTGGAAGCTGCGGCAGAGCTTTCAAAACGCTATATTTCTGAACGCTTTCTGCCGGATAAGGCGATCGACCTCATCGATGAAGCATCATCCCGCGTCCGGATGTACAAGAGTCCGCGTGCCGCCCAGTCCAATGAGATGATCAAACAGCTGCGCGGCGTCTGGAAAGATCAGATGCTTGCAAGTGAACAGAATGACAAAAACATGCTGGCAAAGCTGCAGAACCAGGAGAACACGCTCCGGCAGCAGATCGACGCCCTCAACAAAAACTGGGACCGCATGAACAGCCCGCAGGTGACTGCTGAAGACGTAGCAGAAGTGGTTTCCATGTGGACCGGCATTCCCGCAGGACAGATGAACACCTCCGAAACACAGCGGCTGCTGAAGATGGAAGAAGAACTGCGCAAGAGCATCATCGGACAGGATGAGGCAATCGCTTCGATTTCACAGGCGATCCGCCGCTCCCGTTCCGGCCTGAAGGATCCCCGCCGTCCGATCGGCTCCTTCCTCTTCCTGGGCCCTACCGGGGTCGGGAAAACCGAGCTGACCAAGACTCTGGCGAAATTCCTCTTTGGTTCGGAAGATTCGCTCTTACAGTTCGATATGTCCGAATTCATGGAACGGCATACTGCATCCCGCCTGACCGGAGCGCCTCCGGGATATGTCGGTTACGATGATGCCGGTCAGCTGACAGAAGCCATCCGCCGGAAGCCTTATTCCATTGTCGTCTTTGATGAGATCGATAAGGCAAATCCGGAGATCCATAACATGCTGCTGCAGATCATGGAAGAGGGACATCTGACAGATTCACGCGGAAAGAAGGTTGACTTCCGCAACACGATCATTGTCATGACGTCCAATATCGGTGCCGAGGTGATCCGCAAACAGGGAAGCATCGGCTTTGACTTGATCGGTACCGAAGAATCTGCTGAAAAGGCCGGTTATGAAGACATGCGCAAGAAGCTCATGGACCGGCTGAAGAAAGCCTTCCGTCCGGAATTTTTGAACCGTCTGGATAATGTTGTCGTATTCCGTGCTCTCAACATGGATGACATGCAGCGCATCACAGAGCTGGAATTCAACAAAGTCGGTGCACTGCTTGCCGATCAGGATATTAAACTCCAAATCTCGGAAACCGCACTGGAAAAACTGACCCGTGACGGTTTTGACCCTGAGATGGGTGCCCGGCCGCTGCGCCGCGTGATCCAGGAAAAGGTGGAAAATCCGCTCTCCGAAGCGCTGCTGGCGCACCGCTTCCACGACGGAGATACCGTTCTTTTCTCACTCGACAAAAACGGTGAGCTGAAGATGACAAAAAAGCGCACCCGCAGTACCCGTCCCGACCCCGTCGAGCATCCGCCGCTCCCCTCAGCCTATTAACGACAGGGCTGTCGTACATTGATATGGTGTACGACAGCCTTTTCAGAAACACCATCAAAAGCAAATGCTCCGCAATGGTGGGCGGTGCCGGCAGGAGAATTTCCCGCAACATATTGATATTGCCGGGGCCGGTCGAGCTGACCTTCAGTCACCCGCCGGCTTTGGCGCTTTTTAAATAACGCGATACGGCTCATCTTTTGTTTTGGGAAATCATCTGAATAATCATATCATCAACGGAGTGATTCAGCAGCTTATACAGGGGTGTCGGGGAACACGCGTGAGCTTGCTCAGCGCGTGTTCCCCGACTGAATTAACCGGGACGCG
>CACYHU010000161.1:6099-6663 GCA_902774215.1 uncultured Chloroflexota bacterium | reverse complement strand
CTGAATCCTTTTCCGATAATCTCCGTACTGGAGGTAATGATCATAAAGGCTGCCGGATCCTGCTTGTGGATATAATTCCGCAGCTGCACCGCTTCATGCCGGGATACCACTGCCAGCAGCACAGTCTTCCCTTCATGGGTATAGGATCCTTCCCCGTGCAGCCGGGTCGCTCCGCGGTGAAGCTCAGCGGTAATAAACTGTTCGATGGGTTCAGGATTGGAGGTGATGATCTGGAAACACTTCTTGGTCTTCAGGTTGTCCATCACCTGGTCCATGAACAGCGATTGGATGATCAGTCCGAGAACGGAGAAAAGGCCCGTCTCCATACCGAAGGCAAAACAGGCGGATACCGTAATGATGATATCGCTGCACAGCAGCGCGACACCGATGTTCAGTGCCGTATGCTTTTTCAGGATCATTGCGATGATATCCGTTCCGCCGGAGGATGCATTCAGATTAAACAGGATGGCGGAGCCGACCGCCGGAAGTCCGACCGCGAAAAACAGTTCCACCAGCGGCTGTGAAGTCATCGGGCCGCTCATGGGACAAATAACCTCAAGCAGC
>CACYHU010000161.1:0-6005 GCA_902774215.1 uncultured Chloroflexota bacterium | reverse complement strand
AAAGAAATAGATCCCCACCGTCATGATCAGGATACCGATCGTGATATACAGCCATTCCTTCAGGGTAACCTTCTGCTCTTTGGACATGCGACTCCTCTTCCCTCCAAAACACAACCGTTTCCAACGATAAACCATTATACCATTAGTATTTTGAGACACCCTCGATTTATCTGCAGATAACGGAAGTCAGACACATCCATGAAAGGTTCCTTTCTGGAGAAGCCTTATTTAAACAAAAAAAGGGCTTTTCCGCCCCCGAAAAAAATGTGTTTGAGTCTCGTAATCTGCAAAGATATGACAAATGTTTAAAAAAAAAGAACCTTTGTCATAAAAAGTTCTCTTTAGCGGGAATGACGGGGGGTAGACTCCGGTCATTGTACGCTTTTTCTGACGCTTTCTCTTATATTTTTATTTTACCATGAGTATACAATTTGAAAGATACTTGCAATCATCCTAAGGTATTTCTTCATAATGGATCTCAAAAACCAGTAATTAATTGTTTTTGCTGGAATTATCTTGTCCCATTGATATACACGAATGAATCTTCTTTATACCTGAAGGAAATAAGAACAAATAAACAAGGATTTAGCCTATAGACTCTAACAATTTTTTTCCTCAAATGTCATAATTGCAAGAATTTCTTCACGGATTAATGCAGATTTGCTGGTCTCCGTCTGAGGTTGGATATTATTCGTTCCCAATTGTGTAATTAATGGACTGTAATTACAAAATCAATTTTTGACTATTGTTCCCCCTAGTATTTTATTGCTGAGTAAGATCACCTCATTATTTTTCTGTAAATTAGGTTGCAGGCAGGCTTCGCCTCAGGAATCGGCATCAGGGGATATAGCTTCAAAACCAATTAAAATAATTATAAATGATTTCGTATAAAATAAACGATATTTTTTCTCCGGCCGGGCTGTTCACGGTAGTGTTGTAACGATTATTCAGATTTCCCGAAAAAAATACACAGAGGACGGATTCTTGTGCCGGCTTCACGGCGGCAGACAATCCGTCTCTGTGTGTTTATTTTCAGGAATTGTTGATAAAGTTTCCTGATATGAATCAAAAGCTGTAAATCAAATCTTTATCAAAACGCTTCAGCAGTTCACATGCGAGCTTTACAGCATTGTCAAAATCCGAATAGGCAGAAATGCCGTAATGTGTGTGCGCATATCGTACCGGAATGCCGATAACGATCACGGGAACACCGGAATTGCTGAGGTGAATTGCCGCTCCGTTTGTCGCACCGCCGCTTCGGACTGCATCCTGCACAGGGATCCCCAATTCTTCAGCCAGGTTCAATGCGTAACGCTGATATCTTGGATTCGTGATCATTCTGGCGTCAATATGACGCAGCATCGGTCCGTGTTTGATGGCAGTCTGAACCATATACGGCTCGACAACGGTGTCATCAGCGGGACAGCCCTCGAAAACAATGGCGATATCGGGTTTGATGACATTCGCGGTGATCGTTGCTCCGCGGACACCTACTTCTTCCTGTGTAGCACAGGCTCCGATGACATCTACCTTCAGTGTTTCATCTTTCAGGTCATGGAGCGTCTTCAGGATCGCAGCACATCCGACCCGGCAGTCGAAGGCTTTTCCTACCATCAGGTCATGATCTTCATCATAGGTGAAGCTCACATCAGGTGAGACCGGTTCTCCGATTCGGATCCCAAACTCATTTTTAGCCTCTTCTGCGGAGCAGGCACCGATATCAATGGTGATGTTTGACATTTCCAGCGGAGCTTTCCGTTCAGCTTCTGTCATGAAATGGGGCGGTTTGCTGGCTGTGAGGCCAGGAATATATTTTCCTTCTTTGTTGCGTACCCATACCTTATGCGCGGGAATGTTGCTTGGCACCCATCCTCCGATGGGAATGATGCGCAGCGTCCCGTTCGGGCAGATTGCCTGAACCATGAAACCGACTTCATCGGAGTGGGCATCCAGCTGCACGACCGGGCGTGAACCGGTGTTTCCGATCCTGCGGATAAAAACATTCCGCATCCTGTCCACACTGGTTTCACCGACTGTTTTTGCATAAGGCAGGATCTCAGCTACGACTTCTTCCTCAAATCCGGAAATTCCGTTGGCATTGGAAATAGCCGCGATCATTTCAAGCGCTTTTGATTTTTCCATACCATGACTCCGCTTATTTCAGAGGGACTTTCTTGAACTCTTCCATGAAGTCCACGATATAATCGGCAGTAGTCCGAAGCATTTCGGTGCCCCACTCAATCGTGGCGGTATTCGGATGATCAGGGCCGATCCAGCCGCTGTCTGTAACATGAGGCGTTGCCCGCAGGATCTCAACGGAGACTCCTTTGAACTCTACAGAGCGGAATCCGGTAGCTTTCAACTTGTCGGAAAGATCAAAAAGCTTCAGCGGTCCGCCGATCTCGCTTTGATCTACCAGAGAGGGATTGATCCCCAGGATAGCTGCAGTTTCTTCTCCGCCGCCGTGTCCGCCCTTCCAGGCCGGGTTCATATCCCAGGCCATCAGCCACCAGTTGAGCATGGCGACCAGACAGCCTTTCTCTTCAAATTCCAGCCCCAGACGTTCGATCGTCTTCATATTCCCGCCATGCCCATTCAGTATGACGAATTTCCGGGCGCCATGGCGATAAAGACTGAGCATGATCTGTCTGAAAAACTGGTAAAGGATCTCTCCGTCAATATCGATCGTTCCCGGATAGGGAGCCAGACTCTGACAGGCTCCGAAAGGAATCGTCGGGGCGATCAGTACATCACTTTTTTCTTCGATCATTTTCAGCAGATGGTCCGGAATGATCGTATCCGTACCAAGAGGCATGTGGCGTCCGTGACATTCGATGCTTCCGATGCCGATCAGAACCATGTCATTTTCTTTGAAATAGGCTTGCGCCTGCGGCCATGTAATATTGGCGAGTCTCATTTTCCTTTGCCTCCTTTAAATTGGCAGCCGCCGGTTTTAAGCCGGCGGCTGTATAGATCAGTAATTACTGAAGGACCTGAACGTTGTTCAGCGGGTGGTAACCGTTGGAATCCATCACGAATCCTTCAACCTTGGCGTTGGCGCCGACATTGAGGGAACTGTAGAAGATGGGCAGGTTGTTGTTGATCTCATCCAGTTTGATGGCGAGGTTCTTGTAGATTTCCAGACGTTCGTCAGCATTGTTGGAGCTGCGGCCGGCTTCGATCAGAGCGTCCACATCCGGGTCGGCAATGAAGGTGCGGTTGCCCGCGGCACCCTGCTGGGAGGAGTGTTCGAGGGAATAGTAGGTGTAGTCGGCATCGCCGCTGGAGGTGGTCCAGCCGAAGTAAGCCATGTCATGTTCGCCGTTGGTGGTGGCGGCAATGAAGGCACCGAATTCCATCACATCAACAGAGACTTCCACACCGATCTCGGAAAGCATGGCCTGGATGACCTGGCACATTTCAATGCGGGACTGGTTGTCATTGACCCACAGTTTTGCGGAGAACCCATCCGGATAACCGGCTTCGGCCAGCAGTTCCTTGGCCTTTTCCGGATTGTATTCACGGACGCCGGTGCTGTAGTAACCAAAAACGCCCGGGGCGATGATGGCATCAGCAGGCTGGCCGGAACCCATGTTCAGGGCATCCACCAGCAGCTGGCGGTCGATGGCATAGCTCAGTGCTTCGCGGACAAGGGCGTTGTCGAACGGGGCCTTGTTCATGTTCATGGAGATGTACCAGCAGCTCAGGGACGGGATCTCATAGGCGGTCAGAGCAGCATTGTCGCGAACCTTCGGCAGGTCATTGACGGCCAGATCATAGGCCAGATCGATTTCACCGGTTTCCAGAGCGATGGAACGCTGTGAGGTTTCCGGGACGACTTTCATGATCAGATTTTCAGTCAGGGCCTTGCCGGCATAGTAGTCATCGAAAGCCTTGAGTGTCACATGGTCACCCTGTTTCCATTCGACAAAGGTGTAAGGGCCGGAACCGACAGGGTTGAGGATGAAGTTCTGTTCATCAGCTTCAACAACATGCTTTGGAACGATAGCAGCAAAGGGGATCGCCAGGTTGCGAAGGGTCGGGCCGTAAGGTGCATCGGTGACGATGGTGACGGTGTAGTCATCATTGACAGTGACGGTGTCGATGAAGTCAACGATGTAAGAAACCGCGGAGGAAGCGATCGCGCGGTCGAGAGAGAATTTTACATCTTCCGCGGTCAGTTCAGTGCCGTCGTGGAATTTGATGCCCTGGCGGATGTGGAAGACATAAGTCAAATCGTCAACGATATCCCAGCTTTCAGCGATCTGCGGGAAAAGCTCGTTGGTAGCAGGATCAACGGCAACCAGTGTGTCGAAAATCTGGCTGGTGACCTGAACGGCAGGTGTTTCTTTCCCCTGATGCGGGTCCAGAGATGTGACATCGGAACCCTGTGCCCAGGTGAGAGTGTCCTTATATTGTGCGCCGGCAGCAGTGCTGATCAGGACAAGCATGAGGACGACCAAAACGAATAATACAGATTTTTTCATTTTTCCTCCTATGAGTTTTTTATTTTGTCCGTTTGGGTTTCGGACATCGGCATGATCCGGAAGCTCAGATGGGCTTCCGGGAACGACCATTAGATTTCTCCACGCTGTACCCGCAGGCATGTGACAAAATGTCCGGGTTCTTCTTCCGTCAGGACCATTTCCTGCTGAGAACATTCATCTTTCGCGAAGGGACAGCGTTTAGCAAAACGGCAGCCGATCCCCGGGTTAACCGGAGAAGTCAGTTCGCCTTTCATGGTGATGCGGTTCATCGGCAGGTCCGGATCCGGGATAGGGATCGCAGAGAGCAATGCCTGTGTGTAGGGATGCATTGGCTTTTTGAAAAGCTTCTCGGAAGGGGCTTTTTCAACCATCTGCCCGAGATACATGACGAGAATATCGTCTGAAACATATTTCACAACGGAAAGGTCATGTGTGATGAACAGGTAGGTGAGTCCCAGCTCATCCTGCAGATCCGCCATCAGGTTCAGGATCTGGGCTTGGATGGAAACATCCAGCGCGGATACGGGTTCGTCGCAGACAATGAATTTCGGGTTCAGAGCCAGTGCCCGTGCGATTCCGATACGCTGCCGGCGTCCGCCATCCAGTTCATGAGGATAAGTGTTGATCAGGCGGTTGGCCAGACCGACCAGGTTCATGATCTCTCTGACCCGTTTCTCGATCTGTGCTTTGTCTTTTCGGGAATATATCTTTTGAACAAGGAGCGGTGCGGCAATAGCTTCGCTCACTGTCATTCTCGGATTCAGTGAGGCGTATGGATCCTGAAAGATGATCTGCATATCGCGCCGCAGCTGTTTCATGCCCTGTTTTTCAAGTGAAAGAACATCTTTCCCTTGAAAATAAACCTCTCCGGAAGTAGGCTCATGCAGCCGGAGGATCGCCCTGCCCATGGTGGACTTCCCGCAGCCTGATTCACCGACAACACCCAGCGTCTTCCCGTTATCAATGGTAAAACTGATGTCATCCACAGCGTGAAGCATCCCGGCCGGTACCGAAAAATATTTTTTCAGATGGTTCACACGTAAAATTTCAGCGGTATTTTTAGCCATCTAACTATCCCTCCTGTTCATAACGGAAACAGCGGACCTTGTGCCCGTCGGCACGTTCAATCAATTCCGGTTCATTTTCCAGACAGCGTTTTTCCGCAAATTTGCAGCGGTCGGCGAATTTGCATCCTTTCGGAAGCTGTGTCGGATCCGGCATCATGCCGTCGATAGCATTGAGACGTTTTGATGTGGTGTCCAGGCTCGGAACGGATCCGAAAAGACCTTCCGTGTAAGGATGGAGTATATTTTTATAAACCTGACGGAGGGTTCCGTATTCCACGATCTCACCGGCATAAATGATGGCAACACGGTCGCAGTTTTGGGCAACCACGCCAAGGTCGTGTGTGATGAGAAGCATGGCAGTATTGTTTTTCTCTTTCAGGTCATGGATCATTTCCAGAACCTGAGCTTGGATCGTTACATCCAGAGCTGTCGTCGGTTCATCCGCGATCAA
>CACYHU010000160.1 GCA_902774215.1 uncultured Chloroflexota bacterium | reverse complement strand
GTAGATTCTGTTGTAGGATTTTTTGAGCGGGAAATCGACAAATCCCGTGAGAGTCACAGGGAAGACAAAAAAATCGATGCAGAAAATCAGAAGGAATTTCTTAAAAATTCCTGGAAGATGATGCTGGTCATGTTTGGAGTACTGATCGTGGTGTGGCTCCTTGGCAACTGGCTGGGATTCTTCAATAATTAATCCATCAGCAAATACAGTCCTCTGTTAGTTTAAGGATATTCATAGAACTGATTGACTGAATCTATACAGACTGCTGAAAAAAAACGACCCCATAATTTTTTATGGGATCGTTTCGTTTTATTATTCCCGGTCGCGAACCAGGATCACTGCAGGGCAGAAGAAGGGGAAGGTCGCCCATTTTTACTTTACCCGAGGATCTCGGGATATCAGACCAGCCATTCTCGTCTGTTATGAAAATTATAGAGAATGTATCTCCTTCTTTTGCACCGACATCACGGAGACGGAGCGGAATATGGATAAGATCATTTCGATTGTTGCAGACAGTGACAGCACAATCATTTTCATTAAACCGTGCGTAAGCAATCCAGCCGCTTCCAGCATCAAGCGCTTTGAAAGATCCATAACGGAGAACAGGATGCTCCAAACGCAGACGTGCCAAATTGCGGTGCATTTCAATTAAATCAAGATCCTCTCGCCCCCATGGATAGCAGCGGCGGTTGTCCGGATCAGTCCAGCCAACCAGCCCTGCTTCATCACCGTAATAAATCGTAGGTGCGCCGGGCCAGGTCATCTGGATAACAACTGCTTCACGAAAAACACGCTTGTCGATTTTTTGCCCTGCGGCTTCTGCTCCCATGCTGCTCAGTCTTCCAACAGTGTGGTTAGTGCGGGTCAAAAATCGTGAATGGTCATGATTGGAAAGCTCATTCATGGCGCATTGTAAAGAACTCCAGTCCATACGGGCCATTGTGTCCTGCATAGTCTTGAAAAAGCGTTCTCCATCCTGGAAAAGTCCATCGTGGAAATAATCGCTGTGTTTTTCCATACCAGTCAGGAAATAACTGACCGGGTCCATGAATGCATCATAGTTCATGACGCTGTCCCATTGGTCACCCTCCAGCCATTTGGATGCATTGCCGTAATGTTCTGCAATGATCAGAAGGTTTGGATTTACAGCTTTCACACGTTCACGAAATTCACGCCAGAACTTGTGGTTGAATTCTTCACTGTGACCAAGGTCCGCAGCAACATCAAGACGCCAGCCATCGATTGAATAAGGAGGTTTTGCCCATCGGCAGGCGATTTCAAAAATGCGTTCACAAAGTTCCCTGGAACCTTCATAATTTAGCTTCGGAAGCGTCGGGTGTCCCCACCAGGAATCATAATTGTTGTCATTGTCATCCTGAAAACGGAAGAATTCTCTGTATGGACTTTCTTTGGATTGCCATGCACCGGGGATCTGATAACCGGCTTTTTTATAGATGCTTTTTGCATCCATCCATTGTCCGAAAGATCCGCAATGGTTGAAAACGCCGTCAATGATGATCTTCATACCGCGTTTGTGCATTTCCTCACACATCTGTGCAAACAGTTCGTTGCTTTTTTCAAGATTATGTTTTGAAGTGACGCGGTGAATATAGCGTGTCATCTCCCATGCATCTGTTTCATCAGGTGTACCGTCTTCTTCTATGACCGCAAAATGAGGATCAATATGATCATAATCCTGTGTGTCATATTTATGACTGGATGGGGAGAGGAAGAGTGGATTGAAATAGATGGCTTCCACACCGAGGGATTGAAGGTAATCGAGTTCATCCATAACACCCTGCAGATCTCCTCCGTAAAAACGGCGAAAATCATCCGTTGCCGGAACGGAGTACCAGTTATGGTATTTGCGGATGGGGTCTCCTTCGTAACAGTATTCGTTATCAACCGGGTCATTAACCAGGTTGCTGTTTCGAAAACGATCTGTAAAGATTTGATACTGAAGAGCGCCTTTTGCCCAGTCCGGGGTATGGAAGCCCGGCGTTATACGAAATGCATGTTCGAAATCAATAGAGCGGTCATGGTTCATAAGCCCGGCACTGAAGCGTTTGCACAGATAACTGTTCCGTCCGTTTTCAATAAGAAAACAATAAAAAACCGCGTGATCAGGACAAACAATTTCTGCTTCATACCATGTGAAAAAATCATCTTCTCGGATGGCTTCCATCGGTATCGGATCAGGCCGGTCTTTGATCAGAAGCCAGGTATGGCAGTCAGGTACTTTCTCAGTTCTCAGACGGATCCTGACAGTATCACCGGCATCGGGTTCTGCGGGAAAACGGTAGGATTCTGTTTCATCGCTGAAAAGTGCTGAGAGAAAATCCTTTTCTTGTTGTGTCAATTCAGTTCGGCTTTCGTTTTCGGACTTTTGCATTTCGATGTTACTCCAATTCGTTAAAAAGTTTTACTGCTCAATTTTTGTTTGTTTTCTGTTCCGGAACATCCGATCCGGGAAATTCGATGATCATCGCTTCGAATGGACGGAGATCATAGCAAAGATGGTATTGATATCCATCGCATTCACCTTCATAAACCGGTAATTCGGGTATACCACCAAGCTCGCCGGGACTTCCTCCGCCCGGCAGTGAGTCATAGCTGTCAAATACCCTGCGATAGCGTCCGCCGAATGGAACACCGCAGGTATATCCGTCGTGACGTGAAGGGGAGAAGTTCAGAACGACCAGAACGGCTCCGTCATAGGTCCAGGGATTTCTGCGGATGAAGCAGATAATATTACGATCCGCGTCATTTCGGTTGACCCATTCGAAAGTGCGGGTATCTTTTGAATCGCTGTATAGGGAAGGATATTTTTTATAAACATCCAACAGGTTGCGGTAGCACTGCATGATGTCACGGTGTCCAAAATCATCAGCAAGATGCCAGTCGATACTTTCTGTAACGTTCCATTCCCTTTCCTGCCCGAAATCCTGTCCCATAAAGAGCAGCTTTTTCCCCGGGTGGGTCATCTGATAGGTGTATAGAACTTTCAATCCGCCAAAACGGTCTATAATGCTGCCGGGAGCTTTTTCCACCATAGAATGTTTGCCGTAAACGACTTCATCATGGGAAAGAACCAGAATATAATTCTCGCTGAAAGCGTAATCCACGGTGTGCGTCAGTTCTCCGTGATGCCAGCGGCGGTAGATGGGATCTTCTTTCATGTAACGCAGTGTGTCATTCATCCATCCCATGTTCCATTTGAAAGTGAAGCCAAGTCCATTGCTGCGGACGTCTGCTGTAATACCCCATTCCGCGGATGAGTCTTCGGCAATAAGATAGCCGGTGGTCTTTCCGCAGACTTCATAGTTGAGCTGACGCATGAAGTCCATTGATTCCAGATTCATGCGTCCGCCAAACATATTTGGACGCCATTCTTTTCGGTCATAATCGTTGTAAAGCATGGATGCGACGGCGTCGACACGCAGGGCATCCACGTGAAATTCGTTGATCCAGTAGAATGCATTGGAAATCAGGAATGAACGAACTTCCGGTTTTCCGTGATCAAAGGACATGGTTCCCCAAACGGGAAATTCCGAACGAAGCGGATCGCTGTTTTCGTATAATCTTGTGCCGTCAAAATGGACGAGTGCCCATTCGTCTTTACAAAAATGGGACGGGACCCAGTCAAGAATAACACCGATACCGGCCTGGTGGAGCTTATCCACGAAATAGCGGAAGTCATCCGGTGTACCGTAGCGGCTGGTGGGTGCGAAATAACCGGTGACCTGGTATCCCCAGGACATATCAAAAGGATATTCGCAGATGCCCATCAATTCGATATGGGTGTATCCCATGAATTTGATATATTCAACAAGATCATCCGCAAGCTGTGTGTAGTTGAGGAATCCGTCTTCATCATATTCGTCCCGATAGCCCTTTTTCCATGAACCGAGATGACACTCGTAAATGGCCATCGGACGCTCAAGGACTTTCGTATTGTCACGCTGTGCCTGATATTCGTTATCATGCCAGGTGTAATTGTTCAGAGAATGTACAATTGAAGCGTTGGCAGGACGTTTTTCCGTACGGAACGCCATCGGGTCTGATTTCCATCGGCGTATACCATCAGCTCCGGTCACAATATAACGATATGCATCACCTTCACCGACACCGGGAAGAAAGCATTCCCATACACCGCCGTCAAATTCAGCGCGATGCATGCCGATCTCATTTTCCCAACCGGTGCGGGCGCAAATCACGGATACATATTGTGCATTTGGAGCCCATACAAGGAAACGGGTACCTGTTTCACCGTTTTCTGTGTCCGGATGTGCACCGAGCTTTTTGTAAAGGCCGTAATTGGTCCCTTCGTGAAAGAGAAAACTGTCAAAATCTGAAAAAGCTGCCTGCTGAGAGTTTTCTGATTTCATTTCTAATACTCCTATATAAACTGCTATTGATTCAGATCCTTCAGCAATCTTCAGTGTTTTAGTACTGAGTGCTGAAAAAGCTTCTGAAACCCAATGAATTTTATCATAGAATAATAATGAAATTGTCTTACAGTTGAAACGTTTGTGTGGATTTTACTATTTTTGAAATATGTATGACTGATTTGGTTATCGCCATATCTGATGGACAGGAGAAAATTATAAGAAAGAATTCATATATCTTTACGGAAATTGTTTCTGTCATAAAGGAAAGATTTTTTTGTGAATATTTTAACTCATGAAAAATTTATAATTACAATGAGAATAAGTAATTTAGGAATTGCTGCAGTTCTTTATTTAATTTTGCTGAGATGATAAAGATCTGTAGGAATAAGTTTTATGGCAAAAATATTGAGGAAAAACATGAGAATATTTGCAATAATTATCTTATTGGCAATATTGGCTTTTGTTATGCCTGTGTTTGCCGGTGCTCCGACGGAATTTGAAGTTCCCGAAGTCGGGACCGAGATCAACGGCTTCAAAGTTGTTGATGTCACCTATTGGGATCAATTCGCAACGGATGTGGTAAAGCTGGAACATGAAAAGACCGGTTCCGTGTTGTATTGGCTGGCCAATGACAACATCGACCGTTCTTTCATGATTGCATTCCGAACCCCTATCAATGACGACACAGGTATGCCGCATGTGTTTGAACATGCAACACTGAGCGGAAGCGGAAAATATCCCGGAGCGAACACGTTCGAAAATATGGTAAACGAAACCAACAATACATTTCTGAATGCGATCACCGATCAGTATATTACCATGTATCCGATGGCATCCACTTCAGAAGAACAGCTGCTGAAATATGTCGATTTTTATGTGAACGGTTTAACTGATCCGCTTGCCATCAAAAATAAATTTGCCATGATGCGGGAGGCTTACCGTTATGAATTGGACGATCCTGAAGGGGATATCAGCCTGCAGGGTGTAGTTTACAGTGAAGTTTTGGGTGTTGTTACACAATCACTCCAGGCAAATTATAACTATTACCGTATGATCTGGCCGGGCAGCTATGCTGCTGCGAATTGTGGCGGTGATCCACTTAATATTCCGAATCTGACGATAGAAGCATTGCGTGAATTTCATGAAACGTATTACCATCCATCTAATGCGACAATGTACCTGACAGGTGATCTGGATCTGCCGCGTTTTCTTGCTCTGCTGGAAAGCGAATTTCTGAGTAAATATGACAAGAAGGAGATCGTCATTGAAGACAGCAGTTATAAGCCGCTGGAACCGGGATATTATGAAAAAACCTTTCCGTACGCGGCAGAAGCCGGGACTTCGACAGAAAAGGCTGCAATTATTTATTATGGCATGCCCTTCGTGATCAGTGATTATGATGACATGGAAGTTTTGAGCTTTGTGTGCGCTTATATGAATGACGAATCCTCTCCGCTGCAGCGGATCGCGAAAGAAAGGCTGCCGGAAGCTTATATTTCCATGATGACCACCAGTGATCCCGAAGAAAAAGCCTCGCTGCTTTTCATGGCTTCTGCAATAGATGAGTCGGACAAAGATATCTTCAGGAAAATTTGTGATGAAGCCCTATTGGAATTGCTGGAAAATGGTGTGAAAGAGGAAGTTCTGCACGGCATGTTGATCCGCAAACGGTTCGAAGAACTTATGAAGCTCGATTCCTCTTTAGTTTATTTAGACTTGTCGCAGATCATGGCTGATAACTGGGCACTCTTCGGTGACCGTGACGCGTGGAAAAAGTCTGCGGAGTTTGAGAGTCGCATGAGTGATTTAGTGACGATGGAGAATCTGAACGAAACAGCCCGTAAATACTGGACGAAAAATGATACAGCTGTGATGGCGATCACTGTTCCGGAACCGGGACTGAAAGAGAAAAATGATGCCGATCTCCGTGAAAAGAGCAGATATGACTCCGGAGGAAATAGATGCGCTTGTTGCAGAGACCAGGGCTTATGCAGCATTTGCTGAAGAATCCGAGGCTATTCCCATGCCTGAAGAACTGAATGCGCTGAATGTCGAAACATTACCGGAAGAAATACCTTATAAACCCGCATCCGAAACAAATATCGGCGGTGTCCGCGTGATTACATCCGAGATCGATTCTCCGCTGATACGGATCTCTATCCGTACCGATACATACGCGATTCCTTTTGAAGATCTCTTTGATTTTGCCGAATTTACCTGGCTGCTGGCAAATCTCGGAACGGAAAGGTATACCCGTGAGGAGCTGCCGGCAAAAATGGCAGATGTTTCTTCCGGGATGACCATGTATAATAACAATATAGAGAAACCTGAAACCCGGGTGATAGACAGTTTTTTTCTGACCGGCTGGTATGCTTTGCCTGAAACACTGGAGGAAAGCTTCGACCTGGTCGAAGAGATCCTGTATCATACCGATTTCAGTGATTATGATTATATCCGCGCGGATGCAGCTTCGAAATATGCCATGAACCAATTGTATATGGACTCTAACGGTCCTTCCTACGCTATACAGGCCGTATCTTCCAATTATTCACCGCTGGCCAAGTTGAATTATTATCTGAATACAGAAGCTCAGATGGACTATTGGGATAAGCTCAGCAAGTATACGGATGAGGAAATGGATGCACTGGTGGAAAAATTCAATGGCTTCCGTGATATCATGCTGAACAAAAACGGTGTGATGCTGGCCATTATGGGCAACAAGGAAAACATCGTTCGTTCCGCTGCTCTCGGGTATGACCTGATTTCAAAATTTGACAGTACTGTCCGTGAGCGTATTGATTATGCTGCTCAGATCGAAGATCTGCCTCTCCATACCGCGATCGTAACCGGCGGTAATGTGCAATATAATTTCGCTGCCGCTGATCTGGAAGCCGCAGGATATGAACAATTTGACGGCGGCCTGAAAGTAGTCATGAAGATCATTGATGACAAGCTGCTTTATCCGGAAATTCGTGTGAAAAACAGTGCTTACGGCGCAAATTCAGTATTTTTCAATACTGATTATGTGTTTGGATATTACTCTATTACTCCTTCTACGATCCGAAGGTTGCTGAGACTTTTGATGTTTATGCGAAGGCAGGAGATTTTCTGAGAAATCTGAATATGTCCGAATCCGAACTGAACGGATATATCATTTCTGTTTACGGCGATTTGTCCATGCCTTTGGGACCGCTGGGCGCCGCGCAGAGAGGTATCGAAGATCTTATGGCCGGCTTAAATACTTATGATAGAACAATGAAGATGATAAAGGATATCAAGAAATTTACGGCTGAAGATATCGGAAAATACGCGTCACTTGCGGATGCCGTGACATCTGAAAGCGGTTCACGCGCTACTGCCGGAGGAAAGTCCATGATCGAGGCCAATGCTGAGCTTTACGATTATATAAACTATAACCTGATGAGCGGTGAAGAAGAGGCTGAATAAACAACCGGTGATGATCTGACCGCTGTCATTTCGGCACTGACTCCGGAAGAAATCGAAGCGATGGCCGCGAACATGGATAATGAAGTGAAAAAATGTCGCTTACGGGGCGACATTTTTTATTATAGACCGGCTACAATATGATTATTGATCAATCAGATTTCAGGAGGTATGAAATGAACGACAAAATGACAGAACTTGTTTTTATACTTGACAAAAGCGGATCCATGAGCGGATTGGAGAGAGATACCATCGGTGGATATAACTCAATGCTCAACAAGCAAAAGGCTCAGGAAGGGAGCGCGCATGTTACCACAGTTCTTTTCAATCATAAGACCGAGATCCTGCATGACCGGCTGCCGCTGAGCGCTGTAGAACCGATCACGGAAAAAGAATATCAGGTCGGTGGGAATACTGCCCTTCTGGATGCTGTCGGAAGCACTATAAACCGTATTGATAAGATACAGCAGGCTGAACCGGAAGAGAATAGAGCCGGAAAGGTGATTTTTGTGATCACTACCGATGGATTTGAAAATTCAAGCAGGGAATTCACTTATCCGGTGCTGAAGAAGCTGATCGAAAAACAACAGAAGGAGAAAGACTGGGAGTTTATTTTCCTCGGTGCGAATATGGACGCTGTGGCGGAGGCAGGAAGAATCGGGATCCATGCAGACCGTTCGGTGACTTTCATGAATGACAGCGAAGGGATCGAAAAAAACTATGATGTGCTTTCAGATGCAGTAGCATGCATGCGGAGCGCCCCTATGGGAACCCGGCTCGGCGGGTCATGGAAATCCAGAATCGAAGAGGATTACAAAAAACGCTCCGGAAAGTAACCGAAGCCTAAAACAACGAAACAGGACTGTACGCAGTGTGTCAGGCGGAGCAGTCCTGTTTTTTTTATTTCTCCATATGAAAAACAGTATTGATTAGACCCTGACAGCGTATATGATCCTGAAAAATCTTATAAAATGATATAATTATAACAAATTCACAGTCAAAAGCGTGACAAAATTTATTTTACTAAAAAGGGTATGTTAAACAGCATACCCAAAATGCAGGGAGAAATATCATGTCAAATATCGGTAATTCAAACAATATTGCCAGGAATTATCTTGATTCACTGCTCATTGAAACAAGATATATTGATTCCACAAATCCAACGCTTGATTTTGAGCTATATGGGGAAAAATTCGCATCTCCTATTATGACAGCAGCATTATCTCATCTGGATCATTTTATGTACCCGGGCGCTGCGGAATCACTGGCAAGAGGAGCGGCAAATGCCAATGCGGTGTTTTGGTATGGGATGGCAAGACCGGTGTCCGGATGATCGAGATAATTAAACCGTTTTCAGACCGTGATATTATCTATCGGAAAATAAAGCATGCCGAAGAAAAGGGATTGCTGGCAGTAGGGATCGATATTGATCATCCGTTTGGCGAGGACGGTTCTCCTGATATCGTGGATGGATATGAAATGACCGCGATTCGTGAGGAAGAGCTGGAAGAAATCTGTGACAGCACTGATCTGCCGGTCATTGCCAAAGGTGTATTAAGTATCCATGACGCAGAAAAATGTCTGGAAGCGGGTGTTTCCGGGATGATGCTCTCGCATCACAATAACCGTATCGAATACGCAATACCTCCGCTGATGATTCTGCCGAAAATCATTGAAATTGCTGATGGCGTGCCTGTTTTTGCTGAGGATGAAATACAGACGGGCATGGATGCTTTCAAAGCTTTGGCACTCGGAGCTGCAGGGGTTTGCATCGGACGTCCTCTCATGACTGCTGTCAGGAATGATCCTGAAAACGGTGTCTGTGCCTACCTTCAGAAGGCGAATGGTGAATTAGGCAAAGCCATGGCCTATACCGGCTGTACTGATCTTTCAAAAATGGATCCGACTGTTATTCATCAAATCTAACAGACAAAAATTTATTCATTTGACATATTTGCCGGAGAAATATCATGCGCCGTTATAAAGGCGGACGGTTCCGCGAGCCGTTCGGCGCATGAATCTTTACGGAAATTTATTTTGTTAAAAATGATATTTTTTGTTTGTATTTTCCGCTTATAAAAAATTTTCAATTACAATGAAAATAAGTGATTTATGGAAACACTGATTATTTGCTGTTACACAGAGAACAAGTCAAAGCAACCTGTTCTGTTGACTCAAAATGAGTCAACGAAAACAGGTCACATTGACTCAAACTGAATAAATCAGCGTATCCTTAGGAATTGCTGCAGAGTCACTGCAGATTTTATATGCTTTGCAGAACAAAGATCTGCAGATATCAGGCTTACAGCAATGATAATGAAAGGAAAAATATGAAGAAATTAGCAGTATTGATAATATTGGCAATATTGGCAACTGTAATGCCTGTAATTGCCGGTGCACCGACGGAATATGAAATTCCCGAGCCCGGAACAAAGATCAATGGCTTCAAAGTCGTTGATGTCACCAATTGGGAGCAGTATGCCACGGACGTGGTGAAACTGGAACATGAAAAGACCGGTTCCGTACTGTACTGGCTGGCCAATGACAACATAGACCGTTCATTTTTGATTGCATTCCGCACCCCGATCAATGACGATACCGGTATGCCTCATGTGTTTGAACATGCAACCCTGGCCGGCAGCGGAAAATATCCCGGTGGGAACACCTGGTTTGATCTTATAGACAAAACCAGCAATACTTATCTGAACGGGCATACCCATCAGAATCTTACCACGTACCCGATGAGTTCCACTTCAGAAGAACAGCTGCTGAAGTATATTGATTATTATATAAGCGGTATTACGGATCCGCTTGCCATCAAAAATAAATTTGCCATGATGCGTGAGGCCTACCGCTATGAGCTGGACGATCCCGAAGGTGATATACGTCTGCAGGGTATCGTTTACAGTGAAATGCTGGGTTATATGAACCAGGACAATACCGCAGAATTTAACTATAATCGTATGATCTGGCCGGACAGCTATGTAAGCACGAACCCCGGAGGTGATCCGCGCAATATTCCTGATCTGACTATTGATGGACTGCGTAATTTCCATGAGACATATTACCACCCGTCCAACGCATCTATGTACCTGACCGGTGATGTGGATCTGCCGCGTTTTCTCGACCTGCTGGACAGCGAATTTCTGAGTAAATACGACAAAAAGGAGATCGTTATCCAGGACAGCAATTATAAGCCGCTGGAACCGGGCTATTATGAAAAGACTTTCCCGTTCGCTGCAGAAATGGGGACCCCGACAGAAAAGAATGCAATCATCAAATATGGCATGCCGTTTGTGATCAGTGATTACAATGATATGAAGGTTCTGGATTATGTGGGCACTTATATGAATGACGAATCCTCTCCGCTGCAGCGAATCGCGAAAGAAAAGCTGCCGGAAGCAGAAATTTCAATGGAGACGACCTGGGAAGCAGAAGGAAAAGATGCGCTTGTCTTCAATTGTTCTGCTATAGATGCGTCAGATAAGGATACTTTCAAAGCGGTATGTGATGAGGCACTTGCGGAATTACTGGAAAACGGTGTGAATGAAGAAGTTCTGAATGCTATACTGATCAGTAAAAGGTTCTTTGAACTGATGAAACTGGATTCTTCCGATATTTATCTGAATCTTTCTGAAGACATGGCCCTGGAGTGGTCAAATTTAGGCGACCGTGACGTATGGAAAAAGTACGTGGAATTTGAAAATCACATCAGTGAATTAGTGACGGTGGAAAATCTGAACGAAACAGCCCGCAAATACTGGACCAAGCTGGATACCGCTGTGATGGCGATCACTGTTCCGGAACCGGGTCTGAAAGAGAAGAATGATGCCGCTCTCCGTGAAAAGCTGGACAAGATGAAGGCTAACATGACTCCGGAGGAGGTGGATGCGCTCGCAGCGGAAACCAGGGCATATATGGATTATGTTGAGGAAAGCAATGCTATTCCCATGCCGGAAGAGCTGAATGCGCTGACTGTTGAAACACTGCCGGAAGAAATATATTATGATCCCGCATCCGAAACAAATATCGGCGGTGTCCGTGTGGTGACAAACGAGATCGATTCCCCGCTGATCCGGATCTCTATCCGTACCGATACATCCGCGATTCCTTTTGAGGATCTCTTCGATTTCTCGGAATACATCTATCTGCTGGGAACGCTCGGAACGGAAAAGTATACCCGAGAAGAGCTGCCGGCAAAAAAGGCTGCTGTTTCTACCGGAATGAACATGTACAATAACCATATAGAGAAACCTGAGATCCGGGATATTAATAATATATTCCTGACTGTTTGGTTTGCCCTGCCGGAAACACTGGAAGAAAGTTTCGACCTGGTCGAAGAAATATTGTATAATACCGATTTCAGTGACTATGACTATATCCGATCGGATGCAGCATCCAATTATGCCTTGAGCCAGATGTATATGGATTCCAACGGTCCTTCTTACGGTGCCCTGGCTGCGAGAGCCGTTTTCTCGCCGGCGGGAAAATTAAATTATTATTTGAATTCAGAAGCTCAGATGGACTATTGGGATAAACTCAGCAAGTATACCGATGAGGAAATGGATGCGCTGGTGGAAAAATTCGAAGGTTTTCGTGACATCATCCTGAATAAAAACGGTGCGCTGCTTACTGTCATGGGCAATACGGAAAACATCATGCGTTCGGCTGCTCTCGGGTATAACCTGATCTCCAAATTTGACGATACCGTACTTGAAAGTGTTGATTATAATGCCCGGATCGAAGATCTGCCGCTCCATACCGCGATCGTAACCGGCGGAAATGTGGCCTTTAACTTTGCTGCCGCGGATCTGGAAGCCGCCGGATATGAGAAATATGACGGTGGTTTAGAAGTGGTCACGAAAATTATCCAAAACAAGCTGTTTTATCCGGAAATTCGTGTGAAAAACAGTGCTTACGGTACGTATGCTACTCTGCTTACTGATTATGTGCTTGGATATTATTCCTATCGCGATCCGAATGTTGCTGAGACTTTTGATGTTTATGCGAAGACAGGAGATTTTCTGAGAAATCTGAATATGTCCGAATCCGAACTTGAGGGTTATATCACCTCTGTTTATGGTGAACTGACCATGCCTGTCGGTCCGCTGAGTGCTGCGCTGAGAGGTATCAACGATCTTGTGGTCGGCGAAAATACCTATGAGAAAACCGTGAAAATGATAAAGGATATCAAGGCATTCAAGACAGATGATATCGTGAAATACGCTCCTCTCGCGGATACTGTAGTCTCCGACAGCGGTTCACGCGTGACTGCCGGGGCGAAGTCCATGATCGAGGCCAATGCCGAGCTTTACGATTACATCAACTATAACCTGATGAGAGGTGAAGAAAAGGCTGAAGAAACAACCGGTGATGATCTGATCGCTGTCATTTCGGAACTGACACCGGAAGAAATCGAAGCGATGGCCGCGAACATGGATGAGGAAGATCTGCGTTCGGTGGTCAGCTACGTGATCGATTATTTCACCGATGAAAACGGCAAGGTTGACGAGACAAAGGTTTTCAAGCTTGTCGGTGCGTTTATGAATGACAAATGGTCCGATGCCGAAATCTCTGAGGCTGTCGAGGAACTGGAGCCGGACGAAGTTGAAACTGTTCAGGATGAGGAGGCTGTCAGCAAATGGGAATCTGTTTTCGATAATCTTTTCAGTGAGCTGAATGAGGAAAGCTGGGCCAACTGGCTGGAGAAGGTCAATTCGAATTCCGGCGAGTCTTCCGAAACGGGTGAGCAGGTCTCTCTTCAGGAGTCACTGAAGAATCTGCTGGAGGGTATCTTCGGCGCTTTTGTGAAGGAGACGAACGAATGATCGTCATTTTTGACTGATCTTTATGACAATATGGGGCTGCCTCAAATAATAATTTTGAAAAGCCATCGGGAGGGAGTGCTTCGCAGGGAAGCGGAATAAACGTCAGCCGGGAGCGAAAGTGATCCCCGCGTCCCGGATAATTCAGTCGGGGGACACGCGCTGAACAGCGCAAGCTCACGCGTGTCCCCCGACATCTCTGTATATGCTGCTGAATCACTCCGTTGATGATACGATCATTCAGATGATTCCCTAAAACAAAAGGTGAGCCGTTTCGCGATATTTACAGGTGCCAAAGCCGGAAGGTGACAGAAGGTCAGTCCGACTGGCCCAGACAATATCTCCATGAATTTCTAAAAAGGCTGTCGTACACTGATAAAAGATGTGCGACAGCCCCTTAATTTATAACACTTATCAGGAATCAGGCAATGAATCAAATCAGCCTTACACCGGCCACCGACCACTGACCACTGACTCCTGACCCCTTAATTTCCCTCCTCTTCGGCGAGGATCTTCCGCATTTGGGCTGCCTGGCCGGGGTAGAATACGGCAAAGTCCGGGTCGCGGGCGAGGTAAATTATCTCATCCCTGGTGAAGGTGATGGCTCCCTCCTCGTTCGGACTGCTCCGATCGAAGGCATTCCGCAGGATCTTCAGATAGAAAGGTATGTTCGGGTCCGCAGTCATAAGGTGCTGCGGATCAACCGGCGGCGGTCCGTCTGCGTGTATTTGTTCTTCCGGACAGGAATCTTGTATAGGAACCGGACCCGAAATTTCGGTTGATTGATCTGTTGCGTGTAACTGTTCTTCCGGGGAAGGATCAGGTACGGGATCCGGAATTTCCGGCTGGTTGGTTTCGTGTAACTGTTCTTTTGAATGGGGATCAGACATGGGATCCGGGTCCGGTGCTCCGGGAGATTGTGCTGATTCGTGTGATTTTTCTTCCGGAAGCGGGCCCGGACCGGGATCCGGTACCTGATTTTCGGGCGAGCGATCCTGCCGGGTGAAGTTTTTTGGCAATTCTTCGTGTCCTGTGTTTTCCTCTTTGGTTATGATTTTTTTTGTTTGATCGTCCGGAGTTTTCTGAGTATCCTGGGCTTTTTCGTTTGTTTTGATCGGAATTCCTGTTTCGGAAGCGTTCTCTTCGGGTTTTGGATTCCGGGAAACGTTGGTGCGGTCCGGCTGCCGGTCATCCTGTGCCGCCGGAGCGGCAGCAGTGTGGCCGGCCTTGTGTGCTTCTGATTTCCGGCGGAAAAGGCGGCAGGTTCATTCAGTGAGGAAGGTGAAGCGAGGGATGAGGAGCGGTCAACAAATAAAGAATCCAGTGAATCGAAAGGCGAAGCAGCAGAAAGCTGCCCGGCGGTGTTTTCCTGTCCGCCGATCTTTGTCTGCGCGGCATCAGAGCCGGAGCCGTCTTTTATTTCGGGCCGATTGCATCTGATTCCCGGTTTTTCCGAGAGTTTTTCTTTTGTTTTATAGAGCCTCAGCAGCATATCGGCCCATCTGAGCTGGTTCAGCAGCAGACGTTCGCCGATCTCGGGGCGTTTGGCGGAGAATTGTACCACGCCGAGATAGCTCTTGCGGAAATGGTAGGAGCCGACGGAGATGAGGTCTTCGATCTGCATCGGTGCCGCGGAGAGGTCTTCCCCGCGGTTGTGTAGGGTGACCAGACCGCGTCCCATGGTCGTGACGCCTTTCATCACGAGTTTTGAAAGGTCGGCAAAGCGTTCGGTATAATAAGGTGCTTTTTTGGCGTCTTCTATCCAGCCTTTAAGGGAAACAAAG
>CACYHU010000159.1 GCA_902774215.1 uncultured Chloroflexota bacterium | reverse complement strand
AAAAATCACCACTGTTGAACAATTATTTTCAGAGCTGACAATCATCCCCTGTGACGGGATCACCATCAGCGGGGGTGAACCTTTTCAGCAGCCTGAAGCGCTGCAGGAACTGCTGCAGCTTCTGCGTGACAGGAGGGGGCTGCCCGTTCTTGTCTTCAGCGGGTACAGCTACCGGCAGCTTTGCGATGTGCCGCATTTCTCACGCAGTCTGCAGCTCATCGACGCACTGATCTGCGGCCCCTACCGCAAAGACCTGAAGCCCGCATATGGACGTTTCTGTTCATCAGACAATCAGGAACTTGTTCTCCTTTCAGATCGTTACAATAGAACCGATTTTGAAAATCTTCCTTTGGGTGAATTGATCATTGATCAGGAAGGAAATGCAGTCTTCAGCGGGATCTGTGCCTGACAGCAGGATCAGTCAGCCCGAATCCATTATCAAAAAAAGGTAACCAACACTTTTTGCGGGTGAGTCAAAAAAAGGAGCCTGATAACACAGCGGGGGTATGGGGGCCGCAGGCCCCCGGAAATCATGCGCGGGCTGTGACTTTCGCAAACAAACGAACTTTTTATCCCGCGCCTTCTCTTATAGTAGTTAATCAGTGTTTCTTTAACATATCAAAATTTTTAAGGTAGAATAAATGAAATGAATTCATTTATGAAGAGAGAGAGCTATGGCAAATAAACGAAAATTTATCATTTTTCTGTTATTGATTTTTATTCTGTCAATTGTCTGCGCCGCCGATGCCGCAAATAACAAAGTGGATATTTATCTTTTCCGCGGAGAAGGCTGCTCTCACTGCGCGCAGCTTGAACCCTATCTGGTCTATCTTAAAGATGAAGTCTACAAAGGGAAGATCAATCTCCACGAATATGAAATCTGGTACAACGAAGACAACGCCGGTCTTGCATCCGAATTTCTCGAAGCGTACGGTGAAACGGATAACGGTGTTCCCATGACTTTCATCGGCACTCATTATATTTCCGGCTTTAACGACGGAATGCAGGCCGAAATTCACGCAGCGATCGATGATGAATTGGCAAACGGTCCCATAGACCCGATGGACATCGTAAACGGCAAAATGACCCGCGGACGCCTTCCGGCAGATGAGGTCGTCAATATCTATTTCTTCCGGGGTGAAGGCTGTTCACATTGCGCGGAAGAAAAGCCTTTCCTTGAAAAACTGGTCAATGAAGTATACGGGAACAAGCTGGTCATCCGTGATTATGAAGTCTGGTACAACGAGGATAACGCGGCATATGCTGAACAGTTCGCCAATGCATATGGCGCCGGAATGACAGGCGTCCCGCTCACATTCATCGGCACCCACTTTTACACCGGATTCAATTCGAGCTATGAAGAACTGTTCACCCAGGCTATTGAAGAAGAACTGGCTGCCGGTCCCATTGATCCAAAGGATATTGCCGACGGTATTTTGACGATTGAACAGGTCACTGAAGCCCGTGAATTAAAAAAAAATGATAATGCCAACACTGTGATCAACGTTCCGCTGATCGGACAGGTTGATCTCAAGAACAAAGGGCTGCTCCTGACCACCACCATCATCGGGCTGGTGGACGGAGTCAACCCTTGTTCTTTATGGGTACTCACCATGCTGCTGGCAATGGTGATCCATACCGACTCTCGTAAAAAGACGCTCATTATCGGTTTCGTTTATCTCTTTGTTACTGCCGCGATCTATGCTCTCTTCATTCTCGGGGTTTTCTCCCTGCTCAGCTACGTCCGCTTCCTGAAGTGGATCCAGATCGTGGTTGCCTGCATCACCCTGGTTCTTGGCATTATCAATCTCAAAGACTATTTCTTCTTCAAACAGGGTGTTTCCCTGACCATTGATGACGAAAAGAAACCCGGCCTTTACAAGAAAATGCGCAATGTCATCAGGAACTCCGACAACGTCTGGGCAATGATCGGCGCGACGATCATCCTGGCGGCGGGTGTTTCTCTTGTGGAGTTCTCCTGTACTGCGGCATTTCCGGTAATCTGGTCCAACATTCTGTCGTCACACGGCGTGACGAAAATCATCTTCCTCGTGGTCGTTGTCACCATGAAATCAAAGAAAATGGAAGAAAAGCACGGTCAGATACTCAAACTCTTCAGCGGCTGTCTGATGGTGATCCTCTCTGTCGTGATGATCTTCAAACCGGCATTGATGAATGAGCTGAAATCGACGCTTATTATCTTCGGCAGTGCCTTTGCCGCCACACTGATCATTCTTCTTCTTACGACAAAGATCCTGCCGAAATATGATATCTATATCGGTCACATGAAGAAAGAGTGAGCTGAAAGCCGTACGGCTTCCAGCTCAAAAAGGTAATCACCGCATTTTGCGGGTGAGTCAAAAAAGAGCCCGCTGATACAGCGGGGATATGGGGGCCGCAGGCCCCCGGAAATCAGGCGCGGGCTGTGGCTTTCGCAAACACACGAACTTTCGATCCCGCGCCTTGCGGAGCATGCCCTCCGGAATGCAAAGTGAGCTCTTACAGTAGGATGACTGCCGGGATATTGGACCATGACATTTTCAAGCCTTGAATTTCTTTTCTTCTTTTTCCCGATCGTATTGGCAGTGCATTTTATTTTGCCGTCAAAAGTCCGCAATTACTGGCTTCTGGCGGCAAGTCTGTTCTTTTATGCCTGGGGAGAATCCTCCTTTTTCCTGCTCCTCATCCTTTCCATATTTGTAAACTACACACTGGGCCTGGCGCTTGACAGGCTCTCGCGGTCTGTAAACGGAGATGACTCAAATCATAGAGCGGAATTCTTCAGAAAAGCACTCTTTATCCTTCTTTTGCTGCTCAATTTCGGGTCTTTGTTCGTCTTTAAATATCTGAATGCCATCACTGCGGCGATCCATTCATATATTCCCGCCTGGCAGAGCATGATCCCGCAGACTTCATTTGTTCTGCCGCTGGCGATCTCCTTTTACAGCTTCCAATCCGTCAGTTACATCATCGATATCTATCGCGGTATGCCTGCGGAGAAAAATCCCTTCAATTACGCCCTGTTTATCTGCTTCTTTCCCCAGCTGCTGCAGGGGCCGATCCTGCGCTTCAGGGACTTCCGTCCGCAGCTGGTCACCAGAAAGATCACGGCAGACGGATTCTCAGAGGGCATACTTCGTTTCCTGACCGGATTCAACCAGAAGATTTTACTGGCAAATATACTCTCGGAAGCGGCAAATGCAGCCTTCGACGCAGGTGAACTCAGTGTCGGTATGGCCTGGCTCGGCATGCTGGCTTATTCTCTCCAGCTCTATTTTGATTTTGCCGGTTATTCCGACATGGCGGTCGGGCTGGGAAAAATGTTCGGATTCAGCTTTGCGGAAAACTTCAATTTCCCCTATGCATCCGGAACGATAACCGAATTCTGGAGACGCTGGCATATCACACTCGGTACATGGTTCCGGGATTATCTGTATTTCCCGCTCGGCGGCTCACGGGTAAAGTCAAAATTCCGGATCGCACTGAACCTGCTGATCGTCTGGCTGGCTACCGGGATCTGGCATGGAGCAGACCTGACCTTCGTCCTCTGGGGATTGCTCCATGGTGCGGTCATTGTTTTCGAAAAAATGACAAACCTGCCAAAACGACTCGAAAAAAAACCGGCAGCCCGGTTTCTCTATCATGGTGCGGTCTTATTTATCGCCATGTTCGGCTGGATGCTCTTCCGTGCGAACAATATGCCGCACGCAGTATTCTATACGAAATCATTATTCAGACTCTCCCACAACCCATGGCGGGACAGTCTGTTCAAGTTTAACTCCCGTGAATATATCGTGACCTTTCTGTTTGCCATTCTCAGCGCCTTCCCTCTCTGCCGCATGCTGCGCAGCCGTATCAGTGTCCGCGGCGAAACTGCGGCTTCTGCAGTCCGCATGGTCTGGTATCTGATCCAGCTGCTACTGGCGGTCATCAGTGTTTCCTGCCTTGTGATCAGCTCCCACAACCCGTTCTGGTATCAGAATTTCTAAGGAGCATTTTGGTAATGAAAAAATCAAATTTTGTTCCTGTGCTGATCATAACAAGTTTTCTTCTGCTGACCGGCTGGTTTACGATCTGTAACTTTCCGGCAATAGCAAAATCCATCAGCGGATCATTTCGATCCGGAGCCACTGTCGGGCAGTTGAACACCGCTGTTACAGCAGAACTGAAATCCGATGACCTGTTTCACAAAAACGATCTGATCAACATAAGCGGGCTGTATGGACGCATTACCGGCAGAAAGTTTTATAACGGGATACTGGTCATGAAAAACGGTATGCTGGTCAGCGACCTGACAAACCTTATTCTGAAACCTTCTGTCATTGATCCGAAAATCGAAGCGCTGACCGATATCGATGCTTATATCAATAACTATGGCGGTAAATTCATATATATCCAGCTTCCGGCAAAACTGGCTATGGACGATGACTTGATGCCGCCGGGTCATAACTCAGACACACCGCTGAAAGTGGAAGGAATGCTTTCCCGATTTCGTGAAGCAGGCATTGACGTGATCGATACGCTGCCCCTGCTGACCGGAACTGCCGAAGACCTGGAGAAGAATTTTTACCGCACCGACCATCATTGGAAACCGGCTGCGGCTTTCAAAGCCTTTCAGATGATCATGTCTCATATGAAAGAATTATTCCCGGAAAAAAAATTCAGCGATGAGATCATGAATATCGAAAACTGGACGATCCATGAAATGCCGGACCAGTTTCTGGGAAGCAGAGGCAAACATGTCGGCATTTACTTCGCCGGGATCGATGCGCTCCAATGGATAACGCCTGATTTTGATACTGAATTTTCCTGTTATGACACCCACACAAAAAATCACATTCACGGTGACTATACAAAAGCCTTTATCAGAGAACAATACCTCGATCCGGCTATTGATAAATTTCATGCAGAGAATTTCAATGTTTATATCGGCGGTGACTATCCGCTGGTAACGATCCAAAACATGAACGCCCCTTCCGATCAGCGCATTCTGATGATCAAAGACAGCTATGACCTGCCGCTGATGACCTTTCTGGCGGCGCAGTTTCGGGAAATCGTGACTATTGATCCCCGGCACTATGCAGATTCATCCATCAAGGAATATATCAGCCGCACAAAACCGGATATCGTCATAATGTCAATTAATGTCGGGCATATCAACGATATCAGTTATTTCAAATTTTCTTCCGGATCCGACAATCTTCTCAGTAATAACCAAACCCGGCTGATTGACCCCGGATCCATTATCGCAGAAGAAAGCAGCATGGAAGACCCGCTCTTTATTTTTGATCAGCTGGAAAGCGGGAAATACTATACCCTTGCCATTCCTGAAATCACTGTTCCGGAAGGATCTGCAAAAGGTTTATCCATGATGCTTTACAACACTGAGAATAAAGAACCCGTTGTCCAAACCGTCATAGATATTCCCTGGTGCAATAAGTATAGAGACTGTGAATGGACATTCCGCACGCCTGAAGACGGAATACAGAATTATTCGCTGCTGTTGTATACAGAATGAATCCTATACCTTAAACCCTAAAACAGAACCCTTATCATTAAATATTGAAGTAAAATAATAAGACCGGCCAAGACCGGCAGAAAAAAACGGGAGGCAATTATGTCTGAAAAAACTGAAGTCCTGGTACAAAGTCTGCGGATCAGTCTGACCAATCAGAACCGTCTTCTCCTGCTGAAGGATAAAAACGGTCCGCTCTCCCTGCCGCTGTTCGTCGGTCAGTTCGAGGCAGAAGCAATTGTCCTTTCGCTGCAGGAAATCGAAATCAGCCGGCCCCAGCCGCACGACCTGATCCGTTCCGCGATCCGTGCGCTTGACGGGCAGATCATTTCTGTCGAGATCACAGTAATGAAAGCAGCAACCTTCTTCGCGGTCATTCTGCTGAAGGACGCGGACGGACAGGAAAAATATCTCGACTGCCGTCCTTCTGACGCTATCGCTGTCGCGCTGCGGTCAAATGCCCCGATCTACGTAAACCGCGAACTGATGCAGCAGTACGGCATCATGCCTGAACCGGATGTCCGCACAAATCCGAAGCAATCCACGGAAAACGAGAATGATGAAGAAGATCTTTCCGCCTTTTCCGACTTCCTTTCAAATTTCTAAGGACCCGACCCCATGGAAATGAACGATTTCGGGTTCGCACCCGATGAGATGGAAATGGATCTCTCCGCTCCGGAGGAGATCAACCAGATCCCTCACAGCCGGGAGGCAGAAGAAGCTGTCCTGGGTGCGGTCCTGATCAATCCGGAAAAATACTTTGACGTTTCTCAGCTTATCAACTCCCGGGATTTTTATATCCACCGCAACCGCTGGGTCTGGGAAGCCTATGGTGCCCTTTTTGAAAAAGGGCAGGCCATAGATGTCCAGACCGTCTGTGAAGAACTAGACGCAAAGGGACACCTGGGTGAAGTCGGCGGAAAAGTCTTTTTCTATAACCTGACATCCAAGACGCCGTCTTCGATGCACGCTGAATCCTATGCGAATATTGTTCTCGAAAAGAGCCAGCGCCGCAGCCTCATCGAAGCCGGGCAGAAGATGATTGAACTGGCTTACGATTCAAAAAAAGAACTCAATCAGGTTCTGGGCGAATCGGAAGAAATGATGGTTTCCATCAGCGAAAAGCGCGACCGCAAAGAGGTCGTCCCGATCACTGATGTCCTGAGCAGTGTTTATGATAACGTCCGCCTCCTTTACCAGAAGGGAGAGGACATCGTCGGCGTGCCAAGCGGGCTGGTCGATCTCGATCGCCTGTTGGGCGGTTTCCAGAAATCGGACCTCATCATCGTTGCCGGACGTCCGGGCATGGGGAAAACCGGTTTTATGCTCACCGTTCTGCGCAATGCCGCACTGCGGGGGAAAAAACGCGTTGCCATGTTCTCCCTTGAAATGTCCAACGAACAGCTCGTCCATCGTCTGATCTCCCAGCAGACCGGCATCAATACACAGAAGCTTCGAACAGGAAAGCTCACCAATGACGACCTGACCTTTTTTATCGAAGCCATCGATATTCTGGGTGAAACAAAGATCTTCCTCGATGACACCCCTGCCATCACCCCGATGCAGCTGCGCTCCAAATGCCGCCGGCTGCATATGGAACACCATCTGGACCTGATCATCATCGATTACCTGCAGCTCATGAGCGGTGACTCCGGAACGGATAACCGCGTGCAGGAGGTCTCCAGCATTTCCCGTGCACTGAAGATGCTCGCGAAGGAACTGGATGTACCGGTCCTGACCGCCGCACAGCTCTCCAGAGGAGTGGAACGGCGGGACCCGAAAGACGGTCCTATGCTTTCAGACCTGCGTGAGTCCGGTTCCCTGGAACAGGATGCCGATATCGTCATGTTCCTGCATAACCCCAACGTCGGTCAGGAAGAAGAACATCCGGAACTGGAAGGTGCAATGAAATTGATGGTTCGCAAAAACCGGCACGGCGAAGTAAGGGATATTGATCTCGTGTTCCTCAAAAACCAGGCCCGTTTTGAAAACGCGGCAAGAATCGATTAGCCTTCCATGACCGGAAGCCGGAGTCGGGAAACGTATGGATAAGCTTTTTTCAGGATTCAGCAGCGGAATCGAAGTCGTTCCTTCTCAGTTTTTTGAGGAACTTCTGCCCTATATCAGCGATACGGCTGAACTGAAGGTAACGATTTTCGCCTTCCATTTACTGAACCAGTTTGAAGGTGACAAGCGCTTTCTTCTGCGGGATGATTACCTTGAGCAGGAAGCGTTTATGGAGGGGTTATCTGAAGATCCGCAGGAGGCGGAAAAGATCCTCGATCAGGGACTTACCGCAGCTGAAGAACGCGGAACTTTTCTAAAAGCCTCTTATAACGGAAAGCCGATTTATTTTCTCAACAGTCCCAAGGGCAGGAATGCTCTCGCACGGCTGGAGGACGGGACCTGGATCCCGAACGCCTTTCTGCATTTGAGTGTGCAGACGGAGCTGTTCCGCCCGACAATATTTAAACTGTATGAGGAAAACATCGGTCCGCTGACGCCGATGATCGCAGATATTCTTCGGGATTGTGAAAAAGATTACCCCTATGAATGGATACGGGATGCGGTGGAAGAGGCGGTGACCAACAATGCCCGAAGCTGGCGTTATATCGAATCGATTTTGCGGAATTGGAAGGAGAATGGACAGCATGGATCCTATTAGAAGCGTGGCAGAACGTATAGCGCGTGATTTCATCCCGCCGGAAAACCCGGCTGCTCCTTCC
>CACYHU010000158.1 GCA_902774215.1 uncultured Chloroflexota bacterium | reverse complement strand
TGCTGCCCTTCCGGCACTTGCGGGACGGGAAGGGGATAGGGTCGCTTTTCTGCCTACGAAATACGGATCAGCCAAGGACGGCTGATCCGGCAAAGGGAAACCTTACGGAGTTTCAGGTGTTGTTTGGGGATACGTGGATGGGATAACTTCCGGGTTTCTGAATCATCATGATACTGACAGACAGGCATTCATTCAGTTTTCGGATGACCGCAGCAGCAACTCATATTGTTCTTCTGAAACGACTTTCCTGAGTTCCGCTATAGCTTTCGCGTATTCGTTTTCATAATTCGAAAATGTATCTGTCTTCTGGAGCCTGAATCCCAGCGAACGGTACAGGAGGATGGCTTTCCAGCTCCAGGGCTGTGTGTGGATATAGACAGGAAGGCCCCGGCGCTTTACATAGATGTTCATAACAGCAGTGCAAAGGGCTCTCCCAAGGCCTTTTCCCTGGTACCGATCATCAACCACGAGCCAGTGCAGGGACGAAACACTGTTTATCCCGCGCATATCCTGCCATGCGATGCAGGAGCCCGCGACATCACCATCTTTGTTCAGTGCAAAAAGTATGTTTGGGAGCAGTTCGGGATTCTGTAGATATGTTTTGACGAAATACTGCTCCGCTTCCGTTACTGAATCAAAGTCGCCGATAGCATATTCCAGTTTTGCCCATTCTTTTTCATACCCGGACTGATATGAAACGATAGAAAAACCATCAGCGATTTGTTCGCTTAGTTTTCGCCTTTCCATTCTAATTTCTTAGAAAGAAAAAGCACGAGATCATCATCGTTTGCAATTTCCGTTTCGTATTGCGCACAGGGTTTATCCCGATACCAGACACCCGTCCCATCTGGGATATAGCCTCGTTTGGCATACATTCGCTGGGCACTTCCATAACCGCTGTGAAGCCCGACACCAAGCCAGACCGAATCAGCATATTCCGCGGCGATCTGTTCGGCTACATCCATCAGTTTGCTACCGATTCCCTTCCTCTGGAATTTCTCCAATACACCGAAATCCACGATCTCGGGCAGTCCTTTTCCGCTGAATGCTCCGCCAAGACCTGTTATGTAAATATTTACATACCCGGCGGGAAGACCTTTATAAACAGCAGTCAATGAAACACATTTTCCCTCAGACTGATCCCTTAGTCTTGAAAGATATTTGGAGATGTCTGCGTTCCATCCCTGCGAAATCTCTTCGTCAGTTAAGACCTGGGCATCGGCTTCTTCCATATTGCGGATCATCAGTTCGTTATCATTGTAATAAACCATGTTTCTCCCTGTATGATTGATGGACCTGTAAATACCAATTTTGCAAGGTCCCGACAAATATGAATTTGACGATGTCTTTTCTATAGCAACCAGCTCGACAAACTGCCGATTTAGTGATATCCTGACAAACCTGATTTATTGCGGCCTTTTCTATAACAATCAGCCTGACAAACCGCCGATTTGTCAATCCAATACCCTTTCAGGCCTATGTGAATAGAAGATCCTTTTAGGTTGGAAGGACAATATATGCTCCCAGTCGCTTTTCAGCTTTTCATTTTCTTCATATACATCTATATACTCGAAAGGCTCAAGATCTCCGACAAAACAATCCCCGTCATCCATAATCAGTGAAACGCTGTCTTCGCTATGACTATGCGTGTGGATTATCTCGCCGCTAATGCCCGCCCGTAACAGGAACGCCCTGCTTTCAGAACAGGAGATGACAGTTCCCAAGCTCTCATCGATTGGTGTATACGGAAGCCTGTCTCTTGCAAAAATACTGTCTGAGAAGTGCACATAGTCTCTTTGAACATCTATCAAAAGCAGCATGGCACCCTGCTTCATCAGTTCACTGATAAGCCCCATATGATCCGGATGATAATGCGTCGCCAGTACATATTTTATGTTGTTAACCTTAATCCTGTTTTGCTTCAGCGCCTTATAGAACGCAGGCAAAGTCCCGGCATAATCGGTATCGACAAGAAGGCCTCCGTCATTGCCTTCAATAAAAAATGTATTAGTGTTTCCGTACTTCAATATAGTCATTATTCCGTTACTTAGCCTCTCTTTGCTTCAGCGAAGCGTTCGTGCCCCCACCAATTAGGGATCAGTTCCTTTAGAATAACTGTTTCTCTTTTCTCATAGTCCAACATGATTTCCATATCTTCATTTTCTTCGTTTAATTGATAGAGGAATTCTCTGCAAGCACCGCAAGGCATGCCGCTTCCTCCACCAGAAGGTGCCGAATCCCGGAATGCAATCAACCTCTTGATCTTCGTCTGCCCACTGTTTACATACATGTTGAGAGTCGCCACTCTTTCTGCGCATAAATTCAATACCCCGCTGCAACTCTCGCTCGATACAGAAGCCTGTATAAATCTCTCCATTCTCGGCTTCCAGTGCACATACTACATGATGTGCATATACAAAAGGAGATACGTCTTCCGGATGATATTGCTCTTTTGCCTTCTCATACATTCTTTCCCAAATATCCATCACGTCCTCCATTACCGATTTGTTAAGGACAAGTATAGCACATAGAGGAAATATTGATATTTCAAAAACGGTCAAAATCGTCCCATTTGACGGGATCGTCTTACATACACCCGGTCCCCTTTTTTGTATATTAAAAGGTAACCGCCGCTTTTTGTGGGTGAGTCAGAAAAAGAGCCCGATAACACAGCGGGGGTATGGGGGCCGCAGGCCCCCGGAAATCAGGCGCGGGCTGCGGCTTTCGCAAACACACGAACTTACGATCCCGCGCCTTGCGAAGCATGCCCTTCGGAATGCAAAGTGAGCGCGGGGGTATGGGGGGCGAAGCTCTTACACCGCATAAAAAACAGGCGAAGCCTGTACCTTACGGTGTAAGCCCCCGGAAATCAGGCGCGGGCTGCGGCTTTTGCAAACATACGCAATTTCGATCCCGCGCCTTGCGAAGCATGCCCTCCGGATTGCAAAGTGAGCTCTTATAGCAGATAATTCGATTCTGAGGAAGAGATTGATCCGATAAAGGCAGGGTATCTATTCAGAACTTACCGGGGAATTTACCGGGGACGGTTCCTGACGCAGGAGGGAACTGTCCTCCCGCTTTCGCAGGAAAAGTGCTTTTTGGTATCAGGTCCTGAACAGTTACAAGGGAGGACGCAGAGAACGTACGGCTGAGAGAAGGGGTTTTTCCAAACACCACAAAGAAAAGATAAGGGATCCGCGGGGTAAACTGTGGTATCATATTTATCAGAGGAGATCAAATTATGTCAAACAAAAAATCATTGGAAGAAATTTTTGCACAGCTGACTGATGAACAGAAAGCAATGTTCAGAAACTGTCAAAGCATGGACGAAATCATTGCCCTGGCAAATGAATCAGATCATGTACTCAGTGATGAGGAACTCGATTTTATTGCCTCAGGCGGATGCGGCGATCCCCGGCCCTGTGGGCTGATGGGCTGATATAATCAGCGGCTAAGCGCTGTATCAAATTTTCAGGAGGCAGTTTTCAAAACAGCCTTTTTCATATCTGCTTCCCGGAAACAAAAGCGATAAACTCCGGTGCCCGGGGTTGATGCTCGAGTCCATTTCAGATGATACAGCGTTTCGGAATCGAATAACGCCAAGCGAAGCTGGAACGCTGATAAAACAGAATAAAAAAAATAAAATTTTTATAATCACACAAAAAAAGTCGATGAAGCATTTTCTCCTTTCAAGAAAAGAGGTCGAATTATGGCAAATAAAAAATCATTAGAAGAGATTTTTGAACAGCTGACTGATGAACAGAAAGCAATGTTCAGAAACTGCAAAAGCATGGAAGAAATCATTGCCCTGGCAAATGAATCGGATTATGCATTCAGTGACGAAGAACTCGATTTTATTGCTTCCGGCGGATGCGGCGGCAGTAAAGGCGGAGGCGTTATCAGCTGACGGGTGAAAGATTGCTTCCGGCGGATGCGGCGGCGGGACATGTCATGAGGTCTTTGTCTGTTACTACAATTCATAAACCGTTTTTTATTGAATGACCAATTCTGTATATACATTGCCATGTTCATTTACGCTGACGGTTACACCGGCGCTTCTGGAGATTACGGATCGGGTAAGGGACACCGAAGCAAAATGTCGGAAACGCTTTGGGCAAAGGGAAGAAAATGGCCTGATCCGTACTCTGATCGCGGGTAAAGTCACAAAAGCATCTCTCCTCGCTGCTGATCTTTCTTTATCAGACGAGGATTTTTTGTCCTCATGTTTTTCCATGAAAGGCAAACCATGGGAAGAAGCCCGGATGCGGCGGGACATGCGCGAACGGATCCGTCTTTACCGCCGCTTGTCTGAAGGAACGGCTTCAGTTCCCGGGACCCCCGAGGAATTGATCGGCCTCTGGAAAATAGCCACGGAAGGGGAAGTTCCCCTTTACCAGGAAGCCGGAATTCCGCAGTTCCGCGTCAAAGGGATCCCTTTTGCTCACACTGCATTTCCCTTTGAAACGGCGCCTGTTCCGGGTCCGGGATACGTAACCGCTGATCCGGAAGATATCCCGCGCGAAGTGGAGGCTCTGCTCGGTTTTATTCACGAAAAAACGATCCCGTTGGAGATCCGTGCCGCCGCGGCTCATTTTATCCATGGGCATATTCACCCCTTCCGGGATGGCAACGGACATACCGCCCGGACGCTTACCTGCTCCATGCTCTCCGAACACTATTCACGAGCGACGCTGCTGTCATTCCTGACCCGCCTGCAAAGCGAACGGAAGCGAATGAGTGAAGCAATCCATGATACGGTCGCCGCTCATGCCGACGCGGAAAACGTGACCCGCCTCTGTCTGGAGCTGCTGCTTGAATCCATATCAGATGATGCAGCGGTTAATGGACGTTTAATCAGCGCTTCCTGAAAAACAATCCCTAATGATTTTTATCCATTCCAAGGTATTTCAGGCATACCATGGTAATATCATCCGACTGTGGTGCATCACAGACAAAAGCATTCACAGATTCTGTAACTTTCCTGCAGATTTCTTCGCTGACATTGCCATCTCCGGAAACCGGCTCGCATAAAACATTCAGCAGCCGTTTTTCACCGTAAAGTTCCTGATCCTTATTCGCCGCTTCTGTCACACCGTCAGTATACAGATAAAGGACATCCCCCTGCTGAAGCTGGAGCGTCTGAGCTGCGTATGGAATACCATCCATATAGCCAAGTATAGGACCTCTTTTCAGCTTGAGAAAAACCGGCTTTCCATCCCGGATCAAAACCGGCGGATTATGCCCGGCATTCACAAAGTTCACCAGACCGGTTTCCAAATCAAGGATACCCATCCAGGCTGTGATAAACAATAACATATCATTTCTCTCACAAAGCCTGTGATTGGCAGAAGAGAGTATCTCACCGATATTGTCTGACTTCTCGGCACAATCACGCAGCGTAGTCTTACCGGTCATCATAAAAAGGGATGCGGGAATACCTTTACCGGAAACGTCTGCCACCAAAAAGGCCAGTTTGTGATCATCGAGCATGTAAAAATCAAAGAAATCACCTCCCACTTCCTTTGCGGTATTCATATCAGCATACAGCCTGAAATTCGGATTGGCAGTGAAGGTTTCGGTAAGGGAAGGCAGGGCAGCGCGCTGAATATCACTCGCATAACGCAGTTCTTCCCTGTTCCGTTCCGCTTCACGGACGATGAGCTCTTTCAGAGACGCCACCGTAGCGTTCACACTGTCTGAAATCTGATCAAATTCCCGGGTTTCACGGACAGATAACTCTGTGTCCAGATCGCCTTCTGTGATTTTTGCGAGCTTATCAGCCGTTTCACTTACCTGTTTCACAACTACCCGGTTTACCACGTATGAAATACCAAAATTAAGTATGAGTGAAACCAGAAAAGCCATAATTATTGATAATAACATTGAACTTTTCAGACTTTCCATGGCTTCAGCCACAGGAACAGCCGCAATGATCTTGTAATCCTCCAGTGTATCATACATCCAGAATAACGGTACTCCGTTAATTGCCGTCCGCTGAAGTGTATTGGTTTCTGCCCCATTTGCATATTTCGCTTTCAGTTCGTTATTCAGCAATTCAGCCTTAAGATAATCCGCATTCTGGCTGATGATCCCATAGTCGGGATCTTCAATAATTACCTGTCCTGTGTCCATCACATGACGATTATCGGTAATATTATAAATATGTAAAAAATTATTAAAATCAAACTGTTCCTGATCAAAACCCACCTGGATAAAGCCGCCGGTCATAAACACAGCCCCGGTATATCGATAAATTATGGAGCTGTCATCCGAATTCGGCCCGATATGCTCTGTCCATCCCCATGGCAGCGCGGCGTCATCCGACTTTTCAAGAAACTCTGAAAACTGTTCATGATCATGAATATCATATCCCACGAGACGCTCGTCCGTGGACCGGACAATGATCCCATTCTCATCATAGATATTGATTTCAGATACTTTAAATAGAGACTGTAATTCCTTGAGATCAACCGATTCATCTGATGCTCTGACTGCTGATGCAATTCGTCCGGTTATATCGTTCAAAGCATCTTTTGATGTTTTTTGAATAACATTGCTCACATCCAGGATCGTGAGCCGAAGCAGACGTTCCGTATCGCTGACACTCTTAAAATAAAGGATCAATAACGAACAAGCTGTTATGAACAGGAACGCGGCAAGGGTGCCTATCAACAGCCATTTTTTTAAAACTGAGGAAATTGACGGCAGATTTTTTTCCATTACTCACCTGAAAAGATTTCGATTTTTAATACACTTACAGCATTTAAAACCGGGTATTTTTCTGGATAGCAATTCATGATAATTACCAAAAATTCAATACATATATTATTATAATGCCTTTTCCTGATGTGTTAACGATAATTTCATTTGTCAGATTGCCGCATTTCCGGAAATAAATAATATGGTAAAATTTAAAAATCACACAAAAAATGCTATGCTGCATTTTCATACGAAAAGAGGAGATCAAAAATTATGTCAAACAAAAAATCATTGGAAGAGATTTTGGCACAGCTGACTGATGAACAGAAAGCCCGGATCCAAAACTGCAAAAACATGGATGAAGTCATTGCCATGGCAAAAGAATCAGATATTGTGCTCAGTGAAGAGGATCTCAAAGAGCTTGCAGGCGGTAACTATTGTGGCAATGGAATCAATGGCAGCTTCTATGCCCAAAAAAATGGCATCGATGGCAATTACTGCGGCCCCAAGGACAACTACTGCTAATCAATGACGGCTGCAATCAGCAATAGCTGACCGCAGTTGAATTGGTCTGTTGTCTCAGGCGGATGCCGAGGCTGCAAAATCTATACCTGAGGCAGATACAGACAAACACACAGTGTATCTAAAGAGGGGGCTGTCGCACATCTTTTATGGTGTACGACAGTCTTTTTCAGAAATATCATCAAAAGCAAATGCTCCGCAATGGCGGGCGGTATCGGCAGGAGAACTTCCTGCAACATATTGATATTGCCGGGGCCAGCCGGGCTGACCTTCAGTCACCCGCCAGCTTTGGCGCTTTTTAAATAACGCGAAACGGCTCATCTACGCGGGAATCACTTTCGCAGGCAGATGACGCTTATTCCGCGTCCCTGCGAAGCACTCCCTCCCGATGCCTTTTCAAAATTATAATTTGCGACAGCCCCTTTTTTGCGAAATAGAGTTTTCCGACAGCCTTCCCGGCTAACACCCATTGTCCAGCTGCTGGCGGGAAACCAGTTCGGCGAACAGACCGTTTTTGGCGATCAGTTCCTCATAGCTTCCCTCTTCAGCGACCTTTCCGCCATCGATCACAAGGATCCGGTCACAGTGCTGAACGGTCGAAAGGCGGTGGGCAACCACGATCCTGGTGCATTTCAGCGTTTCCAGCGCATCGATCACGTGCTTCTGGGTGATATTATCCAGTGCGCTGGTGGCCTCATCCAGGATCAGGATCTTTCTTTCACCGCAGACCGCCCGGGCGATCATCAGCCGTTGTTTCTGACCGCCGGAGATACTGCCGCTGCCTTCGGAGATAATTGTGTTCATCCCCATGGGCATTTTGCGGATATCTTCAGCAATCCCGGCCATTTCCGCGGCTTTCCAGGCATCGTCCACTGTTGAGGAGGGAGAAGCCAGAATGATGTTGCTGTAAATATCGGCGGAAAACAGGCGGCTGTTCTGCATCACGGTTCCGATATGGCGGCGCAGCGAACGCAGGTCGACATTCTGGACGTCATAAGCGGCTGAACCGTAAAAGATGCTGCCGGTCTCCGGTTTTTCAAAACCAAGCAGCAGCCGCATAATGGTCGATTTGCCGCAGCCGGACCGGCCGACAAAAGCGACATATTCTCCGGGACGGATCGTAAAAGACAGATCCTGAAGAACATAAGGGCCATCCTCATCATAGCGGAAAGAAACATTGCTCACTTCAATGCCGCCGTTCAGTCCGGACACCATCACTTTATCCGGAACGAGTTCCGGAGCTGACTCCATGATGGGCGCTGTCATTTCGAGCATAGGCCGGATCTGAACCGTCTGTGCTGCCAGATTTGCCAGAGACATGATCGCCGCACTCATTTGGCCGTAGGCAGCGGAAAAGGCCATATAATCAGCAACTGTTAACTGTGCTTTTCCCGCAGCGTAAAACAAGGCAATTCCTCCGAGCATGCCGATCAGATTCACACAGGCGGGCAGGGCACGCAAAATGTTCGGACGGTTATAGGCAGCCCGGGCATATCCGGCATAGCCGTGTGCCCATTTTGCGAAAGCCCGATCCTCAGCGCCGGCGAGCTTGATTTTTTGAATGCCATGGAGTATGCCGGTGACCGTACCGGACACAGAAGCATTGGCATCCATCGTTTCTTTTTCATAGCGTGAGATCAAAAGTGAAGAAAGTATGGTAAAAAGCGCCTGAAAGAAAAGCGTCAGAAATGCGGCCCGGGTCAGGGATGAAGCGTAACGGGCTATCTGGAACAGATAAATAAAGGAAAGCAGAAAGGTCAGTCCGGCGCCAAATATGAAGCCGGTTATCTGATCTGCAAGCCTGCCCATCATCATAATGCGCTTGGCAAGATTTCCGGAAGCATATTTGCCGAAGAAAGAGGTCGGAAGCATCAGCACCCGGGCATAAGCCGCAGATTCCGTATACAAATGCAATTTGATGGAGATCCGGCTCATTATCAGATTGCGGCTGAGATTGATCAGCAATCTGGAAAGGCTCACCCCCAGCAGCAGCAGGGTAATGGGCAGTATCAGACCTGTCTGCCCGGTAGGGATCACGGTCCCATATGCCAATTGATTGACCCAGGCGGGAAGCAGCCCCATCAGCGTGGCAGCCAAGGCAGCCAGGATAACCAGAAGATAGTCCTCTTTATCAAATAATGAAAAAATGTATTCCGCCAAATCGCGTATGGTCAAAGCTTTCGCGGGCAGCGGATGGTAAAAAAAGACCGCTTCCGGCTCAAGATCCCGCGCGGTGGTTTTGTTGATCCGGACCTTCCTGCCTGTATTGGGATCTATATAAGAATACCCCAATCCCCATTGAGGAATGATCGCAGCCGGTGTCCCGTCATGGAGTTTTCCAAGCATTACGCCGAAGGATCTTTTATACCAGTCGTTTTCCAGACGCACGGTCCGGTACATGGTCCCGCCGGGCCTGCAGAGATAATCGATACGTTCCTCCGGTTTCCGGATCTCGTTCGGAACAGTTCCCGGTTCTATATGATTGTATTGAAGGCAAAGGCTGACCGCGCGGTCGAGCGCTTCCAGATCATCCGTCTGATAAACGATCCGGTGTTTCGGATCAAGAATGCTGGACGCCAGTTCCGCGTAAGCTCTTTCCGTTGCTTCCTCATCCATTCGGGAGCGTATATCGATTTGTGATTCAAAAAAATCCATTTTTTTCCTTAGTGGTCGGTGGCCTGTGGCCAGTGATCAGACACCTGACACCTGACACCTGACACCTGACACCTGATACCTAATTACTCTTCACCAGTGCTGCGTAGGCGCCGTTGTTTTTCATCAGCTCCTGATGCGTGCCGCGTTCTGCCACTTTACCATTGTCCAAAACGATGATCTCATCACAGTCCCGGATCGTACTGAGCCGATGTGCCACGACCACACAGCTGATGCCGCGGTCCCGGATGCACCGGATGATATGTTCCTCTGTCTGCGCGTCCAAAGCGCTGGTTGCCTCATCAAGGACCAGGATCGTGGGATCTTCTGCCAGCGCATGAGCGATTTCCATGCGCTGCAGCTGTCCGCCGGAAAAGTTTTTCCCACCGGGCTGGACCATGCTGTAATAACCATTCTTACGGCTGATGATATCGGAATGGATCTCCGCATCCCGGCATGCCAAAATCATCTCATAGTCTTCAATGGATCTGTCCCAAAGCTTGATGTTGTTGGCAATGGTATCTTCAAAAGTGACAATATCCTGATCGACCATGGAAACAGAACTGCGCAGAACACGCGCCGGGATATCTTTTATGGGAACACCGTCAAAACGGATCTCTCCGCTGCGGGGAGGATACAAACCGGTTATCAGTTTTGCGACGGTGGACTTTCCGCTGCCGCTGCCGCCTACCAGGGCTACCCATTTTCCCGGTTCCAGATGCAGCGAAAGGTTTTCGATCAAAGGCGGTTCCAATGGGGAATAACCGAAAGAAATATTGTCCAGATCAAGCTCTCCCCGGAGTTTTTCGGCAGATCGTTTGTGAACAGGATCCGTTTCTTCGGGTTCTTCAGGCACATCAGCAGGATAGCGCATCACGTCTTCGATCCGTTCCATTTGTGTCTGCATTTCCTGTATGGTTTGTCCCAAACCGATAAATTGGGAAACCGGCTCCATAAACGCGGTGAGAAATCCGGTAAAGGCCAAAAGAGAACCGGGGGTAAATTCACCCCGGATGATCAGCAGGATCCCGATCACCAGAACGGCAATGGATGCCAGCTGCCTCAGCGCTTCCGGGATCAGACCGAGATATTCGCTGATATACGTTATCTGTGTTTTTCCGTTATTGACCAATGCCTGATAACCGCTCCATTTTGTAAAGAAACTGTTTTCCGCACCGGCTGCTTTGACAGTTTCGATCATTTCGATCCCGCCGACTGTCGCGGCATAGAGCTTGCCGTTGTTGGAAGAAAGCGTACGGGCCACATTGAGCCGTTTTTGGGAGATCCAGCGGGCCACAAAGGCATTCAGGACAACGGTAAAAACACCGACAGCGGTCAGCAAAATACTGTACTTCAGCATGATCACAAGGTACAGAATCAGCATCACACTATTGATTATGACAGGAGCGAGTTGATTAATGAGCGTAAAAACAATGGTTTCATTATCACTCTGCCTCATCTGCAGGTCGCCAACCGAACGCTGGGAATAGAAACCCACCGGCAGGTGCAGCAGATGCCGCATAAACCGCGAGGAGGAAACAACAGCGGTTTTCCCCTGTATCCTTACAATGTTCACCGCTTTTACAACTGAAACGATCCCTGCGGCCAGCGCCAGAATCAGCATGATCAGGATCAGGGGAATGAGCCACTGCACCTTCCCGTCTGTTACAGGATCCTTTTTCAGGATATGGTCCAGAAAGACTGTTCCCATGGAGGTATAAAAGATAGCGGCTATTGAGGATACAGCCGCAGTCAGCATCACAAACAGGATGGCTCTTTCCATGCCCTTGAGCCGGCTTCGGGCATATGCCAGCATGTTCGGTTTTTCCCCTCCCGGTACAAAAGCATCCGTCTTTTTGAAAAGCAGGGCTATTCCCGTATATCCATCCTCAAATTCTTTTGCAGAGAGTGTGATCTGTCCCCGGGCAGGATCATTCAGATAAAATTTATTTCCTTTGAAACCGTCCACAACAACATAATGGTTGAAATTCCAGAAAACGATACAGGGATAGATATCACTCTTTTCTTTCAGCGAGTCAAGGGTAAGCCTCATTCCCTGGGCTTCCAGCCCGTAACTCCGGGCGGCTTTCAGGATGTTGGTTATTTTCGCCCCGTCCCTGCTTACCCCGCAGTCAACACGAAGCTGTTCCAGCGGGACCCATCTGCCGTAATAGGCAAGGATCATCGCCAGGCTGGCAGCTCCGCACTCGACGGTTTCCATCTGCATGATCTGAGGTACTTTTGCGATACGGTTCTTCATGTGGGTTTTCCGAAAGTTTACAGGATCAGATCAATGGGACGCATGGATTGCGCGGTGATAACAATATAAAACGGAACATCTGACATATCCGGGTCGTCTTCCAACAGCCAGGAAACCGATTCATCAGGACTCAGGAAGACCTGATAAGCCATATCTTCTTTCATCAGCAGATTTGCCAGGTATTCACTGCCAAGAAAACTGACTGCCTGTCTCCTTGTTATCGGGACAATATTACATTCCGTGACTGTCCAGGAAGTGCCGCCGATATTGGCTTTATCTCCGATCCTTATCATATCATATTCCGCCGGGGAAACCAGGCAGAACATCTTTCCGTCCGCATAAACACCCCTGGTTTGGATCGTAACAGAAACGGTGCCCAGAAAGCCCCAGGCGAGCAGTCCCAGCAGCAAAGCCGCGCAGGCGCCTAAGATCACCCACATACCGGGATTGGTCACCTGGACATATTTTTCCATATCATCCGGTGTCCGGAGCTTTTTCATCGCTTTTTGAGTAAAAATCGGTTTATTCATAGGAATATGTCCTTAATTCAGCCTGTAATAATTATTTCAATTATAATCCATAAACATGATTTCAAGTCTGGAATAAAATGAAACGGAAAATGATATTTTGTGAATATTCTTATCAACCGTTCTGGTTCAGATCAATTTATTTTTTCATCTGTATTATTCCATTTTTTATAAGCGACAGGATATCATCAACATTGGCTGTTTTTACTGTGTTGGGATAATTTAATTCAAAATTCGTCAAAAGACACAAAATTATGGAAGGAAAAGAATCACTGGAAAGGATCTTCGCTCAGCTGAGCGATGAACAGAAAGAACAGTTCAGGAACTGTCAAAACATGGATGAGGTTATGAAGCTCGCCGATAAGGAGAACTTCGAACTGACCGATGATCAGCTCGAATTCCTCGCCTCCGGCGGCTGCAGCGGCGAATGCAAGAATTTTCTCGATAAATGCGTTAATTTTTGTATTGTACCATCAAAAGTTCTAAACAAATATTGTACCAAAGTTATTAGATAAATGAGAAACCAGTATTCCGAAAATCTGTCCAAAATCGTATAAAATCTATCTGGTCAAACGGGGTATGCTGATAGTATAGAAAACCATACGGAGGCGCGTATGCCCAGACGACCAGACCATCCCTGCAGCCATCCCGGCTGCCCAGCCCTTATCCCTTCCGGTACAAAGTACTGTGAGATGCACAAACCGCAGCACTCGGAAGAGGTACGGTCGGCATCAGGCAGAGGATACGGGAAAGCCTGGCAGCGAGAGAGTAAACGGTTCCTTCAGTCACATCCGCTATGTGTCCAATGCGAGAAGGAAGGACGGTACGTCAAAGCGACGGTCGTCGACCACATCATCCCGCATCGAGGTGATCAGAAGCTCTTCTGGGATCAGGATAACTGGCAGCCGCTCTGCAAAGCCTGCCATGACAGGAAGACTCTGACGGAAGAACGCTGCCCTCAGTATCACTATTGAGGTGTTATTAAGGTTTGAATCGGATCCGGGACAGAAAAAAGGGGCTGTCGCACATCTTTTATGGTGTACGACAGTCTTTTTCAGAAATACCATCAAAAGTAAATGCTCCGCAATGGTGGGCGGTGCCGGCGGGAGAACT
>CACYHU010000157.1 GCA_902774215.1 uncultured Chloroflexota bacterium | reverse complement strand
TCCATTCTAAGGCGTTTTCTGCCTTTAGCTGTTCCGTTATGCCCTGTGCCTGTTTCATACCCTCTATGAGCCTTTCAAAGCGTTCCTGTGCCTGTCTGTCAATGTCGGCAAGGTAAGCGTTAAGTCTGCCGCTTGTAAGAAGATTGGTGTATGTAACTTTGCAGTGATGCTTCAGATAATCCAAATGCCGCTGTCCCCAGATGCCTATCGGCTGTTCTTCTTCGGCGGGTACAGTTAAGCACGGTATTAAATAATCGCCTTGCCTTTCGTATTTGCCGCCCATTTCCTCAAAAATTGTCTTTGCCATTGTCTGTTACCTCCACATTCTTTTTTATTTTGAATGTCCGCAAAATCCGTCCTACATCTGCAGGACGCGGAGGCGGTTTCATTGGCACGGAAGTCATTTCCTTTTCAAAACTGGCTATGGCAGTCCTGAATGCCGCGGAACAGACACCGCAGCTGATCCCCGCCCGTTTGGACAGTCTGTGTATAAAAGAAGCAATCAGCAATGCACTGAAAAAACAGCCGTTTCAGTATTTCGGCCCGATCAGCCGAAAGCCGGGGCTTCTTTCTGTTTTCGAAAAAACAATCAAGCTGCTTCAGCATGGCTGCATCACTCCGGAAAAACTTGGAGAAACAGCAGAAAACGACTCCAAAGCAGCAGACACCGCCCGGGTCTATCGCGAATATCTTGACCTTCTGAAAAAGAACAACTGGATCGGTTCTGCCGGACTCCTCTCTGCAGCGGCGGAGCTTCTCGCACAAAACCAGTCAGCCTTTCCCCGCTGTCCTCTTCTTGTTGTGGATGGGTTCGATGAGCTGACACAGGACTGCCTGAATTTTCTTCGTGCCTTATCACCCTTCTGCGGTGACATCCTTATCACACTGCCGGCAAACCCAGATTCCGAAAATCCGACTGATCAGCGCATCATGAAAAATGCAGGAAAAATCTGTTCGGAACTAAACGCGAAACGTATCGACCTGAAAGTTTACAGGCAGAATTCAGAAATACTTCAGATGGCTGACCGGGTTTTTTATCCCAAAGCAAAATCTGCCGCTGATGACGGAAAGAAAATGACGGTCAGCAGTGATGCCTTCCTTATGATTGAAGCATCATCCAGAACGACAGAAGTCCGGGAGGCTCTGCGCGAGCTGAAGGACAGGATCCTTACCGAAGAACTCCATCCGTCTGACTGCGCTGTATTTGTTCCGGACATAAATGCATATGCTCCGATTCTGAGGCAGATCGGGCGTGAAATGGACATTCCGCTTCGTTTTTCGCAGAAACAATCCCTTTCAGAATCCCCTGCGGCTTCTGCATTGAAACGGCTGCTGCAGCTTGCTCCGGATTTTGAAACACTGAAAGTCCTTTCCGTCCTGCGTCTCCCGTTCTTTTCGGGATGTCCGGATCCGGAGGATCCTTTCGGAGGAAGCTATAGCGCGGATCTGTTTGTCATTGATCAGATCGGCAGGAAGATGAATGTAATCAGCGGTCTTGCAGAGTGGAATTCCGCTTTTGCTGCTGCGATCAGCAAAGCTCCGGAGAAAATGAAAGCAGAAAGTGAGGACTCAGAAGATTCCTCGGATTCGGATGACGGAAAGGTCTATGAATACCCTGTAAAGTCGAAACTAAAACGAATACAGAAGAGTTTTGAGACATTTGCCAATCTGCTGACACCTCCCGAAGGGAAACTGTCCAGGGCCGAATGGATTAAATGGCTGGAGAACATTCTGAAAACCGTTCGTTTCTATGAACAGATCGAAGACCGGATCGGCCGCTCTTTCGAGTCGGATTTTAAATCACTGCTCAAACGCATCGTTTTTTGTGAAGAAAAATTACGGCAGAAAACAATATCCTACGCCGAATTTCTGAGTGAATTGGAATCTGAAATGGATGCGGCTGTACAAACGGAACAGGAATTTGTCGGAGACCGTATTTTTGTCGGCGATATCTCCGAGACGAGCGGCTGCCGCTGGAAACTTATCATCCTCACCGGTTTTGGCGAAGGAATATTCCCGCGGGCTGAACATGAGGATCTGATCCTGACAAATGCATTAAGGGAAAAACTGGGCCTGCCCAGGGATATGGATCAGCAGATGCTGTTCCATCACGCAGTCACGCGTTCAGAAACAGGACTGGTCATTACCAGACCTGCGAAGACAGACAAAGGTGAAGAATGGCCTGCCTCGATCTACTGGCTGACGATCCGGGGACTTTTGGAAAAGAATGCGAATCTGAAAACAGTGACCGAAAGCGCATCTGTCACTGCTGCCTCTATGGATGAATTCGCATTCCGGCTGGCACGGGGCGGAGGGTTGAATCCGGGTGATGTTCCGCAGCCTGAATCCGAAAAACTTCAGGAAATGCTGAAATCCGCGGCAATGGAATTGGAACGCATGAAAGAACAGACAGAAGGAAACTACTGTCCCGAAACAGATTCTGAAATGCTGAAAGCTGCAGTTTCCGATCCGGTCAGGGATGCTAAGCCGTACAGCTGTTCATCAATTGAGACCTGGCTGACCTGCCCCTTCAAATATTTCCTTTTGAAGAAGCTGAAACTGGAACAGCCGAAGGAACCGGGAACAGGGCTTGATGCTGCTCAGATCGGCACGCTGAATCACACGGTTATGGAATTGACCTTCCCGCCGGGAACCGTATTCAGTTCCAAGGAGGAAGCTCTGGAAAAGGCAAATAAAAACTTTGATTTTGTTTTCGAGAATGCTCCGGACGATTTCTGTTTCAAGGAATCAGAACTATGGCAGTATGAAAAAGAGAAATACCGCCAGAAACTGCTGGATTCCATTGAAAAAATGTTTTCGTCTCCAAGGAATATGCCGGTAAACAGCCAGTGGATGAGCGTCGGTACTGAACTGAAATTCGGTTATCCGGCTGAAGGAAAAGAAAATGCCGAGCCTCTTGTCATCGAAACTGAAGCCGGACCGATCCGGATCCGCGGAATCATCGACCGTGTCGACCGGAAGAATGACGGGCTCATGCGTGTCGTGGACTACAAAACAAGTCTGGCCAGCTTCAAAAGGGAAGCTATGGATGCAGGAGCCCATATTCAGGCGGGTGTATATGCCGCTGCCGTGGTGCATGCACTTCATATGGGAACGGAATGCGAAGGAATGTACTGGGGCATCAATGATAAAGCTGTGCGGGGTTATGTAAAGTACGATTCGGAAAAAGATGAGGAAATTCCGAATCACGAATTTCTGAATAAATTTACCGCGGGAATACGCGATGCGTCATTTAATGCCGAACCTGCCGGAGGGGACTGTCCCGATTACTGTCCTGCCGCGGGATGGTGCAAAAAATACGTCAGGAGGCAGAAATATGGGTAATCGGACAAAGGAAATTCTTGAAAATCTTTCTCCGGCTCAGAAAGAAGCTGCTTGTGAGATTCGTCGTGATGTGCTTGTCCGTGCCGGTGCCGGAAGCGGGAAAACCGGGACGCTGGTGGCACGGTATCTGTTTCTCCTGGATGAAAACCGGACCTGGCATCCTGCGGATATAACCGCCGTGACATTTACACGGAAAGCTGCACGGGAAATGCAGAGCCGGATCAGGGAAAAGATGATGGCTCTTGCGGAAAATTCAGGACGGGATCTGCAGGAAAAACAGTACTGGCTGCAAATGCTGAATGAAATGGACAGCGCCAATATCGGTACTATTCACAGCCTTTGCGGCCGTATCCTTCGTGCGCATCCTGCCGAAGCGGGTCTGGATCCCGCCTTCTCTGTCCTGGATGACAACAAGGCTGCCATGCTGAGAGGTCAGATCGTGGAAGAAACGATTTCACGGATCTCGGCAGATCCCGAATATGAAGGGCTTTTGAATTTCTACAACGAAAGCAGGCTTTCCGGTATTCTCACGGGTATGCTGAAATCCAGGGGAAAAACCGACAAAGCCATGTCGGTTCCGGGAATGGAAACGGAAGAATATCTGAAAAAACAGATCGAAGCGTTCCTTTTTGCCTCCGAATATGCGGACTATATTGCTCAATACAGAACAATTGCGGGCGATCCGAATTTTCAAAAGAAAAACAAATCCTTTGCGGGACATCTTCTGGATCTGATCAACGGTTACGATGAAGCCTGTTCCGCTTTTGAGACCGAATGCCATCCCGCCGATATCATCAGTCTGTTCCATGCCCCGTTTGCAGGCTGGACGATCAAAGAAAGAACTGACGGATATCATGTCGGTGCAGAGACAATCCGCACCGATCTTAGGGAAATCTTCCCGTTTGTTCAAAAAGACTCTGATCATCCCGAAAGGAATATCAGCTGGTATAAGGATTTCTGGAAACAGTGCGATGAGGCGGAAGAGAGTCTGAAAAAACTGTGGACCCAGATCAGGAATGATTATATGGATCTGCTTGATTCTTCACAGACCATTGATTTTGACGCGATGGAAAGTCTGACACTGGAGCTGCTTCGTACCCATCCTGCGATCCGGGATGAATGGACTGACCGGGTGAAGGCGCTGCTGGTGGATGAATTCCAGGATACGAATGATGAGCAGGCGGAGCTGTTTTCCCTTCTGAACCCGTCACGCAACCGGCTGTTTGCTGTAGGTGATAAGAAACAGAGTATCTATGGATTCCGCGGTACGAATGTCGCTCTGTTTGAACATAGGCGTGAAGAAGTAAAACTGTCTGACGGGAAAGATATTGTTCTTGATACGACCTATCGGACGGAACCGGAGCTGCTATTGCCCATGGGAAACCTGCTTGAACAGGTCATGGCCGATCCGGAGCTTGCCGAAAAGGATTACTTTGCCGCTTATGAGCCGATGCAGACCCCTGAAAAACCTCGCGAAAAACCGAATCCACTTCCGAAAGAACAGCCGTGTATTGAACTGCTGCTTGGCGATATACAGCAGAAAGAAGATGACCCGGACGATGAAATCGTCGGGAGGATGCTCGCTCTGCGTCTGACGGAACTGATGAATGCCGGGCTGCTCCGGACCTGGAATGATGCCGTGATCCTCTGCCGGAATTCCAATGATTTCAAACAGTTTGAGAAGGCACTGGAAGCATGGAAGATTCCGTATGTGACCGTAGCAGGAAAAGGTTACTATGACCGGCCTGAGATCCGGGATATTCTGAATATTCTCCGCGCCGCGGAAAACCCGAATGACAATGCTGCCCTGACCGGTTTTCTGCTGAGCCCTTCCATCGGATTTTCCGCAGAGATGGCCGCACTGCTGTGCCGTTACGCAAATAAGGGCGGTTTGAAGATGTCCTTCTATCAGGCATTGACAGATGAAGGCTTCGGTTTTGAAGATGAGAAAAAACAGAAGAAACTTGAAAATGCACGGTCAATTCTGAATGAGTTGATTCGTATTTCCGGGCAGGTGCCTTTGGATGAGGTCCTTGAGAAGGCATGCCGGCTGACCGGAGTCCGTACCATGCTGGCTCTGGACTCCGGAGACCGTGCCTGGCTGAATCTTGACAAGCTTATTCCTGTCGCGCGTGAATCGGAGATGACATCCGTTTCTGAGTTTCTGGAGTACTTGAACGGAATTGAGGAAACAGGAGTCAGAGAGGGCGAAGCTCCGTCCGACAACAACGGTGCTGTGCGGATCATGACCATCCATCAGGCAAAAGGTCTTGAATTTCCGGTCACGATCCTTTTTGATAATGAATTCGACATGCCGAAACAGCCGAACTTTGTCCAGAATTCGGAAGGGGCTTACGTATTTTACAGCAGCCCCGCCCATCCCCGTTTTACAGATGGGAAGAAACTAGCAGGATCAAAAGACAAGGCCGAATGGCTCCGTCTGTTTTATGTCGCTGCCACACGGTCGGAGTACCGACTGATTATCTGCGGGAAAAAACCGGAGAACATGGACGGCAAAACAGACAGCTGGCTGAAACGTTCGTTGTCTCCTCTTCCGGAAGAATGCATGGAACCGGGGGAATATGTCGGACCTGCCTGGGGAGATGAAGGTCACAGTGTCCGCATCCGCTGCAGCAGGGAACTGCCGGCTGTTCCTGTCGATGATTCAAAACTCTCGGACACCGAAATTACGATCGCCGGTGACTGCAGACTTCTGCAGCCGATAACCAAACCGAAGAAACTGAAGAAAAGAGGAGCTGAGCATACAGCCGCGCTGACCGTCGGAAAACTGGTCCATAAGGGGATAGAATTGTGGAGTTTCCCAAAGTTAAAGATACCACATCAATCCCACGCGGACTTTTGCTCAACCGATACAGCCGGAGGGCTGGATAACAAGAAAAGGCGGTATGCGC
>CACYHU010000156.1 GCA_902774215.1 uncultured Chloroflexota bacterium | reverse complement strand
AATACTACTGCTGTCGTTGTAAATGGCTGGACTGAATCCGAAATGATGAATAAATGGCAGGGAAAAGTGGAAGCTGCTGAAAAAGCGGGCCGTTTTATTGCTGCGTTGCGGGGAAAAGAAACCGGGACTCAGAATAAAAAGACTTCAAAAGAAAAAGCTACAGGCACTTTTGTCAAAAAAATGGATGCTGAATGGATCAGAAGAGAACTTCCTGCTCTTTGCAGCGGAGAATCAACTGTTGAGATACGCTGTTGGAGAAGTGTCAGTGTACGCTGGCTGAGGGCAATAATCCATCCGCCTTACGGAAAAGCAGCCTTGCGGCTGTTGTTTGACAAAGAAGAAAAAAACTCAAATTATTACGGCGAATATGGCCAATATCCCATGATTATTTTGAAAAAGAATTAATGAAAGGTTTAGCAGATCATGAATTGGAATGATAAAGTGGTTTTAGTTACCGGGGGTACCGGTTCCTTTGGAAAGAAATTTATCGAAATTATGCTGAAGGAATATCATCCTTCTAAAATTATTGTTTTCAGTCGTGATGAACTAAAACAGTATGAGATGCAGATAAATGGATTCAATGATCCGTCACTTCGTTATTTCCTTGGTGATATTCGCGATCTCGAAAGACTGAAAAGAGCTTTTAAAGACGTAGATATTGTTGTTCACGCCGCAGCTCTCAAACAGGTCCCGGCATGTGAATATAATCCTTTTGAGGCGATTAAAACAAATATCCTCGGCAGCCAGAATATCATTGAGGCTGCTCTGGATTGCGGGGTAAAAAAAGTCCTTGCTATCAGTACCGATAAAGCTGTGAATCCGGTTAATCTCTATGGCGTTACCAAGCTTGGCGCTGAAAAATTATTTATTCAAAGCAATTCTTATGCCGGCGGACATGATACCCGTTTCAGCTGCACCCGTTATGGTAATGTGGTCGGCAGCCGTGGTTCTGTGGTCCCGGTTTTTCTCCAGCAGCGGAAAAGCGGTAAACTGACCGTGACAGATGAACGTATGACACGATTCTGGATCTCACTTGAACAGGGTGTGCGTTTTGTGATCCGCTGTATCGAACAAATGCACGGCGGTGAGGTTTTTGTTCCGAAAATCCCAAGCATGTCTGTAAAAGACCTTGGCGCGGCAATTGCTCCGGAATGTGAGATTGTCTATTCCGGCATCCGTCCCGGTGAAAAGCTGCATGAAGTCCTGGTTTCAGAGGATGAAGCCCGTTCATCCGTAGAGTTGGATGATATGTACGTCGTACAGCCGACAGGCACGCTCTGGTTTGGGAAAGAATGGGAAAAAATCGGGAAGAAACTTCCTGATGGGTTCCGCTATGCCAGCAACACCAATACCCAATGGCTTGATCTGGAAGGCGTAAAAGAAATGATCAAGCCTTTCCAGGAAGCATACGAACAGGGAAACTGACGTGAAACGTATCCTTGTCACCGGAGCGTCGGGGTTATTGGGATTAAATTTTTGCTGTTTCTTTCACAGGAAATACGATGTTTTCGGTATTGTAAACACAACGGAGCTGGTTGGACTGCCGTTCAAAACTATCAGATGCGATTTGATCACGAAATCTGCCGGTGATTTGTTGGATGAAGTAAAACCGGACGTTGTTCTGCATTGTGCCGCGATGGCAAATATTGACCAGTGCGAACGCAATCCGAAAGAGGCGGAAGCGATAAACGCGGTATATCCCGGACTGCTTGCCGCACAGGCAGCAAAACGGGATATAAAATTTGTCCATATTTCGACTGATGCTGTATTCGATGGCGAAGACTGCGGTGAAAACGGATACCGCGAAGAAGATACGCCCAATCCGATCAGCTGTTATGCTGAGACGAAATTGAATGGGGAAAAATGCGTTCTTGACAGCAACCCGGATGCTTTGGTAGCCAGAGTGAATTTTTATGGCTGGAGTACCGGTGGAAAGCGAAGCCTCGTTGAGTTTTTCTACAATAATCTTTCAGCCGGCAATCCTGTCAATGGCTTCAGCGATGTTTTCTTCAATACGCTGTATGTCCATCATCTGGCGGATATTCTGGATGAATTGATTGGTCTTAATGCGAGTGGAATTTACCATGTTTTCAGTGCTGATCATCACAGTAAATATGATTTCGGTGTTTCTGTGGCGAAAAAATTCGGTTTTGATCCGAACCTTGTCCGGGCGGTTTCCTGGAAAGATGGCGGACTCACGGCGAAACGTTCACCAAACCTGATCATGAACACAGACAAACTGCAGAAGTTTCTTGGGCATGATTTGCCTGTTCAGCAGGAAAGCCTGGATTATTTCTATCAGGATACGGAAAGCGGGCTGCGGGATAAAATTCAGGGCTTTGTTATTCAGACAAAATAAAGGGTAAAAATTATGGAAATAAAAATCGGAAATAAGTTGATCGGATATAATCAACCGGTTTATTTTGTGGCGGATATTGCCGCCAATCATGACGGAGATCTTGACCGGGCAAAAATGCTGATTCATGTCGCGAAAGAGAGCGGTGCTGATGCCGCAAAATTTCAAAATTTTAAAGCGGCAAAAATTGTTTCCGATTACGGTTTTAAAAGCATGGGCGGCCAGCAAAGCCATCAGTCAAAATGGAAAAAATCTGTTTTTGAAGTTTATGAGGATGCATCTGTTCCGGATGTATGGTCTTCTGAACTAAAAGAATGCTGCGATAAAGAAGGAATTGAATATTTTTCAGCACCATATGATTTTGACAGTATTGATTGGCTGGATCAATATGTCAATGTCTATAAAATCGGTTCGGGAGATATTGATTGGGTTGAATCTCTTGAAAAAATCGCCGGGAAGCAAAAGCCGGTTCTTTTAGCCACCGGTGCGTCTGATTTTTCGGATGTTCAGCGTGCTGTCGATACAATTTTACCGATTAATCCTGAACTGGTATTGATGCAGTGCAATACAAATTATACGGCTGAATTGGAAAACTTTAAACATATTCATTTGCGTGTATTGGAAACTTATCATCAGATTTGGCCGGATCTGATTCTGGGACTTTCTGACCACACACCGGGACATGCTGCGGTTTTAGGGGCTGTTGCTCTCGGCGCCCGTGTTATTGAAAAACATTTTACAGATGACAATAACAGGGTCGGTCCTGATCATAAATTTGCGATGAATCCAAAAAGCTGGGAAGAAATGGTGGTCAACACCAGACAGCTGGAAAACGCGCTCGGCTCCCGGGAAAAATTTATTGCAGGCAATGAACAAGAAACATGTATCATTCAGCGCCGCTGTTTACGGGCAGCAAGAGATATAAAGGCTGGAGAGATAATAACAAGAGAGATGATAGATGTTCTCCGCCCTGCCGTAAAAGGAGCTATCCGTCCAAATGAGATCAATTATGTTATAGGAACAAAAACGATAAAGGATCTGCCTTTTGGTATGGAATTATGTTGGACTGATTTGGTGAAATAAGGAGACAGTCCGAAGTGAAGGTATTATATTTTACGCGTGACTATACTCCCCATGATTTTCGATTTCTGAATGCGATTATCGAAAATGGTGATGATGTATGGTATTTACGTCTCGAAACTCGTAATGTTTATGAATCCCGTCCGCTTCCGGAAAAAGTCCATATCGTGGACTGGGATTTTGGTAAAGCTCCATTTGACCTTTCGGCAAATGAAGACAAAGCTGTCATTTCACTCAAAAAAGTTTTTGATGAGCTTAAACCGGATGTAATACACAGCGGTCCGCTTACCGACTGCTCATATCTGGCGGCAAAAGCCGGTTTGCATCCTCATGCCGCAATGTCCTGGGGATTTGACCTTGGCAGGGAAATTGAAACCATTCCGGGCGCTCGTGACCGTGCAGCCTTTGCGCTGTCTCAGGCTGATTGGTTCCTCGGTGATTGCTATGTTGAATTAGATAAAGCCGTTGAACTTGGTTATTCAAGGGAACGTTCAACAATTTTCCCCTGGGGTATTGATGTAAATCGATTTTGTCCCGGTGAAAAAGTACTGCGGAATTCGATATCCGGCGGCGGTGATTTCCTGATCCTTTCACTTCGTACTATGGAACCGAATTATGATGTTGAAACGGTAGTGAGGGCATTTTTATCCGCTGTTTCCGTGGAGAACGGGATGCGCCTGATCCTTCTGGGCGATGGAAGCCAGATGCCAAAACTGAAAGAAATTGCAGATAACGATCCAAATGGCAATAAGATATCCTTCTTGGGCCGGCAGCCGAATGATATGCTTGTCGATTATTATCGTTCCTGTGATCTTTATGTCAGTGCATCGATCGTAGACGGTTCTTCTGTTTCCTTACTTGAAGCTTTGGGCTGTGGTATTCCTGTTTTGATGTCATCTATTCCCGGAAACTGTGAATGGGTCGAAGATGGTAAAAATGGTATCCTGTTCAGAACGAAGAATATCGAAGAACTGTCGGAAAAAATGATCGATTGCTGCCGCAGCCGTGAAAAACTGAAAACAATGGCTGATGCCGGTCGTAAATTAATATTGGAAAATGCTGATTGGGATAAAAACAAAGCCAAAATACATTATGCGTATAGAAAGGCTATTAAGTCATGAATACTGTATTGATCATACAGGCAAGAATGCTTTCAAGCCGTCTTCCGGGAAAAGTCTTGCTGCCGCTCAGCGGGAAACCAATGCTTGAATGGGTCATAACAAGGGCTTCTCATTCCGAGGTGATCAGTAAATGTATGGTAGCCACGACTGATGCCCCTTCAGATGATCCGATTGAAAACTGGTGTACCGAAAACAATATTTCTGTGTTTCGCGGGTCACAATTTGATGTTTTGGATCGATACTATCACGCCGCCACAAGTACCGGGGCAGATATTATTATTCGTGTGACCGCAGATTGTCCTTTGATCGATCCAGCTTTGATTGATGAATTATTCGCCTTTTATCTGAAAGAAAATGCCGACTTTGCTGCCAACCGCCTTCCCCCACCATGGCACCGGACATTCCCGATAGGTCTTGATACGGAAATCGTCTCAATGCCGATGCTTGAAAAAGCATGGGAAAATGCCGGTGAAAAATTCGAGAGGGAACATGTTATGCCCTGGTTTTATGATATCCCCGGACGCTGCAAGGTTTCTATTCTTGATAACCCGGTAGATTATGGTATGCATCGCTGGACAGTTGATACACCTGAAGATTACGCGATGATGCAGGCCCTTTTTGATAAGATCGCAGATCCTGTAACTACATCCTGGCATGACATATTACAGGTTATTTCTGAAAATCCGGAACTTGAAATGATCAACGCTTCATCATCCGCTAAAGATGTTAAAGTAATTGATACCCGCAGCTGAGTAAAGGAACTGCTTGAATGAGCTTCATGACGATTTTCATTACGCCGAAAGGGTTTGATCGTGAGCATATTGCGATGATCCAGCGGAATGCTATCCGTTCATGGAAAGCATTGGGAAATGACGTGGATATTATATTGATCGGTGATGATCCGGGTGTAGAAGAAAATGCGGAAATGCTTGGTGTTCGTTTTTTCAGGGATGTCAGGCGGAATTCTTCCGGAACGCCAATGTTGGATGATATTTTCAGAATTGCCCGGGAGAATTCAGATTCTCCGGTCCTTGCATATGTTAATGCGGATATTATTTTGAAAAAGGATTTCCTGGACATCACAAAAAAAATAATGGCAGAGGAAGATAAATTCCTTCTTGTCGGTCAGCGCTGGGATCTTGATGTCCGGAAAGATTTGGAATTTTCGGATGGTTGGGAAATAAGTTTTGATCAGGATCTTGCTTCCCGCGGAAGACGTCATCCTGCCGGAGGAAGTGATTATTTTATTTTCCCGCGGGATATTTTTACATCAATTCCCGCTTTTGCTATCGGCAGAAGCGGTTGGGATAACTGGATGTTTTATGAAGCTCGTGTAAAAGGCTGGAAATTAATTAATTGCAGTAAATCAATTAATATTATCCATCAGGATCACGATTATGCTCATCTTCCCAATGGTCTGCCGCATTACCGTCAGCCGGAATCCGCAGAAAATGTAAAAGCTGCAGGTGGAAAAAGAACGATTTTTACATTACTTGACTGCAATTACGAGACAGATGAAAGCGGTAATATCTCAACTCCGAAATTATCGAAACAGAAGCTGCTGCGCGAAATCGAGATATTCCCGCTTGTTACGCTGAAATCAAAAATATTGGGTGATGCTTCATTTGCTGTATTCCATCCCAAAAAGGCTTATTCCGAGTTCAGAAACAGGAGCAAATCATGACAAGGATCGGTCAAAACCCGGCAAAATTTGTGAAAAATGTCGCCAAACCTGCCAGAATCACGGTTGCGGTGCTGAATTATAT
>CACYHU010000155.1 GCA_902774215.1 uncultured Chloroflexota bacterium | reverse complement strand
CGCGCCAATTCCGTTGTCGATATCGAAGCGATCAAAAAGGTCACGGATCTGCCTGTGATCGGCATCTGGAAACGTCACTGGGAAGATGCCTGGTGGAATATCATGATCACCCCGACCTTTGCGGATTGTAAGGAACTTGCGGATGCGGGTGCGGATATCATCGCCATTGAAACCACCGGCCGCAAGCGGCCGAACGATGAAGATGTCAAAGAACTCGTCGACCGGGTCCGCAATGAATTGAATGTACCGGTGATGGCGGACTGCCATGACATGGAAGATGCCATGCGCACCAATGCCGATATCATCGCCCCGACGCTTTCAGGAGTCGGCACCAACGAAGACGAATACACACCGCCATGGGCATTGATCGAAAGGATGGTCAAAGAGGGCGGTCGTCCTGTAATTGCCGAAGGGCATTTCTGGGAACCGGCTTATGTCGGACGCGGTTTTGACCTTGGGGTGCATGCCATTGTGATTGGTTCCGCCATCACTCGTCCCTGGATGATCACCGAACGCTTTGTTCAGTTCAGCCCGCAGGGAAAGGTGAAATCATGACCCGCTATGCGATCGGCATTGATGCCGGTGCCACCAATCTGCGCTGTGCGCTTGTGAATGATCAGGGTCAGATCCTGTTTGAGATAAGGGAACCTTCCAAAGGGATCTGGAACGGAGCTGCTTATATGGATCAGCTCACTGCTTTGGCACAGCGGATGCTTGCCGGACCTGTCTGTCAGGGACTGCGTATTGACGGGCTCGGGATCGGTACCTGCGGTCAGGTTGATCTGAAGGGAGAGCTCTTCGGGCATAATGGCGATCCTTCGGTCAAGATCGATCCGCCTGTTCCGATCGCTGCCATTTTATCCGCACGGCTGGGAATGCCGGTAAAGGTCGTCAATGACGGACAGGCTGCAATTTTTGCCGAGGCAATTTATGGTGCCGGCCGGGATGTACAGAATGTCGTCGGTTTTACGATCGGTACGGGCATCGGCGGCGGGATCGTCCTGAACAAAAGAATCTATCAGGGTGCGCAGGGAATCGCCGGCCATCTTGGCTTTCTCATCATTGATTTCGAAGGGGAGCTTTCTGTTTCCGGTGTTCCCGGTCCTGCTGAAGATTATGGTTCCGGAACTTCTATCGGGCGCATTGCCCGCAAACGCATAGCCGGTGATCCGGAACGCGGGAAGCTGATGCTGGAGCTTGCTGACGGGAGGATCGGAGACGTTACCGGCTTTCAGGTGTTTGAGGCGGTGAAGCGCGGAGATCCGCTTGCCCGCGAGGTCGTGGAATACTGCGGCAAAGCTATCGGTGCGGCTGCTGTTTCCATGATACATGCGCTGAACCCGGATATTATTCTGCTTTCGGGCGGTGTGGCGGATCAGGGCGACCTGCTGGTCAGGCCGGTCCGTGATTATGTCAGGACGTATGCGCTTTATAACACCAGAAATACACCGGTGCGTATAGCTGAGTTAGGCTCTCAGGCCGGCGTGATCGGCGCCGCTGCCCTGATTTTGAATGATTAATATGTCTGTACAGAACGGAGCACACGGGAACCGGTACTTTGCGGCGGTGAGATCCGCATGAAGAGCCTGTCCCCGTGTGCTCCGTTATGAATAAAAACGATCGGATTTAGTAAGCGTTGTAAGTGAAAGATCCCTGTCCGCCTTCAATAAGGCTGCCGGAATCCGCGTCATACAGCTGGAAAAAGAAGGTCGTCCAGCCAAGATTCTCACTCCCGTAAGCGGAAATTGTGAACCCTGCTTTTTGTCCCGGCAGGATAGGATTATCGGTACGGTCAATCGTAACACTTTCGGTTCCTGTATATTCGCCGACATTCCCGGTATGGCGCATTTCAATACGGGGCGGCCAGACCAGTGAACCGTCATTTTCAAAAACGACATCCACATTGAACCATTTATTCGGAGTAAATGCGTTGCTGTATTCACGAATCTGTCCGTTTTCATCAAAGCTGCCCACGGCATAGGCATAGGAATGGACAAATTTTGCGTGCAGACCGCGGTAGGTACCGTCTTCCTGGAGGATCGCGCCATCGTAATAGTCAGCAATACTGGTTTCGATCAGACGGGTGGGGGTAACAGCCGGTGTGGGGGTGGTATTGTCTGATTGTTCTTTGCTGTTCGGGTTGACCAGCATGTCCGGAGTCGGCGTTGCCGTCTGTGTGGGAGCCTGCGGAAATTCGTTGGAATCCTCTGAAGGGTCCGTCAGCGCGGCTGCCAGTCCAACATATCCTGCGTCGTAGAACTTATTGATCAGGTCTGCTTTTACCTCCGCAGCTACAGTCGCTTTCATATTTTCCGGATTCATGGTTTGGACAACAGCATCAATGATCGCGTTCTGTTCGTCCAGGCTGATTTGCGGATGGACAGTCGCGGCTGTCATCACAACCAGAATAAAAAGTACGGGAAGGAACCATTTCAGAGTGTTTTTCATATTCATAAACCTCGTTTCTGTTTGCTAAGGATTAATTCTAACATATTCCTTTGGATTCGTCTGTTTCATCGGGTGTTTTCTTATTTTTTTCCGGATTTCATATATTTATAAAAATCAGTAAACCGCTGATCTTTTGTGAATAGTGATAGAATTATGTTCATGAATAAATCTGTGATCCTTTTTGTTTTTTGCCTTATGCTGCTTTTTCCCGCCTGCAGTGTTCCCCATGTGGACCCTACTCCGACAGCCACGGAAATACCGGAACCGACAGAAACACCGATCCCGCAGCCAACGCCAACGATCCCTCCATCAGCCGCACGGGTCAATGGGCTTTATATTGCGATTGAAGATGTCGATGGAAAAAAGGCCCAGCTTCGCGATGCTTATGAACAGTTGGGGGAAGATATTCCCGATGACGGTTTGTTGCGGGAGGAAGCGCTCAATGATTTGATTGACGAAACCCTTTTCCTCTCAGCTGCGCAGATGCGCGGCGCTGCTCCTGACGCGGTGGACCTGGATACACAGACCCAGGCGCTTTGCATTTCTCTCGGTTCCTGTGATGCAGTGAAAGAATGGCAGTCGAAAAATCATTATAGTGAGGACAGTTTTCGCAGGGCTCTGGAACGTGAACTGGCTGTGGCGAACATGAGAGAGATCATTTTTGAACAATTGAAAGATATTGAGCAGATCCATGTTTATCGCATCTGGTCTTCCCGCCGCAGCGATCTTGACGAAGTGCTCAGCCGGCTGAACATGGGTATTTCATTTACGGAAATGGCCCGGAATTACGACGAAACAACAGGCGGTGATATGAGCTGGTTCCCGCGCGGCGTTTTATTCTCTAAAGAAGTCGAGGATAAGATCTTTGCCCTCAACGCGGGGGAACACAGTGATATTATGGAAATAGACGGTGTCTATAACCTTTTTTACGTTGCGGAAAAACAAACCGGACGCAGTATGGACACTCAGGTGGCACAGCTTGCCCAGCGCAAAGCACTTTCGGACTGGCTGGAAGAACAGAGAAATCAGGCCGATATCGAAATTTTATGATCCATGAAGAGCCAAAAGAAGCCTTATGAACCGGATCCGTTGGATTTACGAAACCGGCGCAGACAGAGAAAGCGCCGGGAACGGCGTATTAAATGGCTTCTCGTTATTCTGACCATTGTGGTTATTATTCTGATAGCTGTTCTGTTCCGGCAGATCGCGCTCCGTCACATGGGCGGAAAATATAAAGCCCCTCTGGAAAACCCGACATATTGGTTTGAACAGACACAGGATATATTGTTTCTTACCACTACGCCCACACCCTCATCGACGCCGACCGCAACAGTTCCGACCCCAACCATGACGCCTACGTTGACGTTTACACCGACGCTTTCTCCTACACCGACTTTGACACCTACACCGAAATTACGTCCCCGTAAGACAGTTGAAGGAAATGCGGCAGATCTCCTTGCTCAGGCGGAAAGTACGATGACGGCAAAGCATTTCAGTCAGGGAGCCACACAATACAGCGAATACTGGTTTGAAACGATTGGAAGTCCCGGGACCTTTGACGCTTCGTCCGTTTATCCAAATTCAGATTGTACCTGGATGGGTGTTGCCGGGGTGTTGATCGATAAGCGTGGGCAGCCGCAGATCGGATTTTATGTTCAGGTGGGATTTGCGGACGGTTCGCTAATTGAAACGCTGTCCGGACTTTTCCCCGGTTATGGCGATTCCGGTTATGAGATCACATTAGCCCGTCCCGTCCGGGCATTTGACAAGCCTGTTTGGATCCAGATCCTGGATGAAAACAGGCTGCCGGCTTCGGAAAAGATCTATTTCCGTCCCAGCTCGGATTGCTCAAAAAGCCTGATAATGATCAATTTTCAGAGGATCAAATGATCTGTCTCAGATCGTAAGGTGGGGTGTGACAACGGTTACCACATTTTCGAAGACCGTTGCAAATCCACCCTGTGTTTGTCCGGAAAAAACAGCTTTCCCGTTGATGCCGGCTGTTATTGGACCGTTTCCCAGCGCGATCACAGTGTTGGTATGCCCTTTGCGTATACCGATGCTGCCTTCGCCTCTGCCTTTTTCGTCAGCTGCCATCCAGAGTATTACAGAGTCACAGTCAACAGTCTTGTCTGTGCCTTCCGGTGTTACGATCTTCAGCGTTAGTCCGCTCATAATTCCTTGCTTTTGGCATATACACTGTCAATATTCCCCGAAAGCATGAATGCCTGTTCAGGAATATTGTCACACTCTCCGCCGAGGATGGCTTCGAAACCTTTGATCGTGTCTTCCATCCGTACAAATTCGCCGGGAATACCGGTGAAGCTTTCAGCAACATGGAAGGGCTGGCTCATAAAGCGCTGCACACGCCGGGCACGGTTGACAGTTTTCCGGTCTTCTTCGGATAGTTCTTCCATACCGAGGATCGCAATAATGTCAAGCAGTTCCTGATAACGCTGAAGGATCCGCTGAACTTCTTTGGCGGTTTCGTAATGGCGGTGTCCGATCGCGTCTGCTGTGAGCATTCGGGAGGATGATTCCAACGGGGAAACTGCCGGGTAGATACCCAGTTCCACGATGTTGCGTGAAAGGACTGTTGTAGCGTCGAGGTGCGAAAATGTTGTGGCGGGAGCAGGATCTGTCAGATCATCCGCCGGGACATAAATCGCCTGTACAGAGGTGATGGACCCGTTATGTGTGGAGACAATTCGTTCCTGCAGCATACCCATCTCGGATGCCAGTGTCGGCTGGTAACCGACTGCTGAAGGCATACGTCCAAGCAAGGCGGAAACCTCGGATCCGGCCTGGGTGAAGCGGAATATGTTGTCGATGAAAAGCAGAACGTCCTTATGACTGTTCTCCCGGAAATACTCAGCAATTGTCAGACCTGCCAGAGGAACACGGAGACGGGCACCGGCTGTTTCGTTCATTTGCCCGAAAACTAAAGCGGTTTTGTCCAGCACCCCGGAATCTTTCATCTCATTCCAGAGGTCGTTCCCTTCACGCGAGCGTTCACCGACTCCGGCAAAAACGGAATAACCGTCATGCTCATAGGCAATGTTGCGGATCAACTCCATGATCAGAACAGTTTTTCCCACACCGGCACCGCCGAACAGACCGATTTTGCCGCCGCGGGCATAAGGAGTCATCAGGTCAATTACTTTGATCCCTGTTTCTAAAATGTCCTGAGAGGGAATAATGTCTGTGTATTTTGGCGCGGAGTGATGGATCGGCCAGTATTCATCAGAAACAATTTCTCCGCAGCGATCGATCGGTTTTCCGAGTACGTTGCTCATACGGCCCAGCATACAGTCGCCGACAGGTACGCTGATCGGGGCACCTGTATCGTATGCCTGCATTCCCCGGGAAAGTCCGTCTGTGGGCTGCATGGCAATACAGCGGACTTCACCTCTTCCAAGCTGCTGAAGACACTCAAGAACTTCGATTTGTTCTCCTACCGGAACTTCCAGCGCATGAAAAATGTCCGGAACCTGACTGACGTTTTCAAAGATTACGTCCACGACCGGTCCGCTGATACGTTCAATTCTTCCGATATTGCCCTTTGCCATTACTTATTCCTCACTTTTTATTCTTCTGCGATCAAATAAGATGATGTTTCAATAACGCTGTTTGTAACTTCTGCCTGCCGGATACGGTTGATCAATGTTTCCAGTTTGTCCAGTGATTTATCTGCATTGTCACAGGCACTGCGCATTGCAATTGAAGTCGCCGCCTGGATCCCTGCGCAATGTCCGAGAAGAATATGATAAACACTGTTGGTCAGACAATACATCGATGGTGTTTGTATGGCAGTTTCTTTGTCCGGTAAAAACAAAAAGTCTTTTTCTGTTTCGCTTTCTGATTGCTGATGCGGCAGGATCAATTCAGCTGTCGGAATCTGCTGCATCAT
>CACYHU010000154.1 GCA_902774215.1 uncultured Chloroflexota bacterium | reverse complement strand
ACAAAAACTTTTCTCATTATCTACTCCTTTTTTCCTTTGCAGATAATAACACACAGTATTATCTGCTGCTTTCATTATACCTGAAAAGACCTGTTTTTTACAGGCTTAAGGTCCGGGGTCTTAACGGAATTTGCGGGCGACGGAACTGCCAAAACTCATAAACAAGCCTCTTTCAGATGCCTTGCGAAGCATGCCCTCCGGAATGCAAAGTGAGCTCTTAAAGCAGAAAAAGTTTTTTTTTACGAGGTCTCGCTTTAATCATGATATTCATTGGTACAATAGAGAAAATAAAAACAGGCAGGCTATAAATGAAAGATAAATTCAAATTTTTTACAGACCCCTCTTATGAAGACGAAGCAAATTCATACCGCATCCTCTGCCTGATACTTTTGCTGACGGTTGTCCTGGCGGGATGGGGATTTTTCCTCAATTGGGGCAGCATCCCCTTCGATTTCCATGACTGGGCGGAAGTCAATGCACCCCGGCTGGCCTTTCTCAAGGATGCCGTAACGAAAGGCGAACTGCCGCTGCATATGCCGGACTCATCCGCTCTGCGCGGTGTTACCGACCGTTTTATGGCTCTGCCGGATATTATTCTGAGTCCGCAGGTGATCCTGCTTCGCTGGATGCCTGTCGGGATGTTCGTCCTTGTCCATACAGGCCTGCTGATCGTTTTCGGGTATTGGGGCCTTCTCAAACTGAAAAAGCGCTTTTCCCTCTCCCTGCTTTCCTTCACCTGGATCACGCTGCTGTATTTCTTCAACGGCCATATGCTCTCCCATTACGCGGTGGGGCATGTCACCTGGGGCGGCGCGTTTCTGCTGAGCTGGTTCATCGAGCTCGTCTTTGCCCTGATCGACGGAGAGCGCGGTGCTCTCTGGGAAGCAAAAATGGCTTTCCTGCTTTTCTTCATTTTCCTGCAGGGGTCCTTCCATCAGTTTGTCTGGTGCGTGATCTTCCTCGGATTTCTCGCAGTCTCCAATTGGAAGCTGCTGCCCGCCATCCTGCGTTCCGGAATAGCAGCCGTACTGCTTTCCATGGTGCGCATCATCCCGCCTGCACTGCAGATGGGCGCCTTCGATGATGAATTTCTGGGCGGATACCGCACGCCGGTTCATATCGTTAAAGCCTTTGTACGGATCATTTCACCGGCAGATTCTCTGGATCAGGCAAAAACCGGTGCTGTCCTCGGCTGGTGGGAATTCGATATTTACACCAGCATCGCCGGTCTGCTTGTGCTGATATTGGGGATCATCGCCTGGCTGCTGCTGCGGAATTACGTGCTGGGTTTTCCGGCTCTGATCTGCCCTGTTGCCGTGATGAGCCTGTTTTCTGTACGCAGCGTCTACATACTGATGCGCCTGCTGCACATTCCGTTGTTTTCGGGAGAGCGTGTGAGCTCCCGCTTTCTGCTGCTGCCCGTTTTGTTCGTCCTCGTCGCAGGGACGGCTGCGCTGCAGCAATGGCTGAAGAATAAAAGAATCAAAAAGGCTGCAAACACGGTAATGGCCATTTTGCTGATTCCCGTCCTTGCTGAATTATGGCTGCACCTGAACACATGGAAAGTCACTGAAGCCTTCAAAGCCTTCCCTTATACACCGACCGACCTGAGCATCAAAATCGTCGCCAATCATCCCGATCAGCCCTACACCACCGGTCTGCTGGCCGGTGCTGCCGTCAGCCTCATCAGCGCTGTCTTCGTCGTTATCCGTGCATGGCGGGAAGCGGACAGGGAAGAATAACGATCAAAGCGTATGAGTCGAAGCAGCCTGTTCTGATGACGCATTCTGAGTCAACGAAAACAGGTCACTTTCGACTCATACTAAATAACTCAACGCACTCTTAACTGTAATATTTATTCTGCTGAAAACCTTCCCCGAGGACTTCATTTGCCTGCCCGACGATCATAAAGGCTTTCGGGTCAGCCTCGGCAACCAGTTTTTTGAGCGTATTCACTTCGCCGCGGTAGATCACACAGTAAAGGATCTCCTTTTCCCTGTGGGAATACCCGCCCGCACCGTGCAGGATCGTCACACCGTGATCCAGCTCCATCATGATCCGTTTCGCGATTTCCGCGTGAGCATCGGAGATGATATAAGCCTGACGGAAGGAGCTGTTCCCTTCCGAGATCACTTCAGCCGCTTTCCCGTTGATATATACCGCGATGAGCGCGTAAAGCGCCAGTTCCCAGCCGAAAAATATCGCCCCTAAAATGATGGGCAGCGTGTCACAAACCAGATAGGAGGCCGAAATAGACATACCCAGCCGCTGGTTGAGGATCCTCCCGATGATATCCGAACCGCCGCTGGTACCGCCGCCCAGATATACCAGACCGAAACCGACGCCCATGATCACCGCCCCGAAAATCGTGTTCAGGAACAAATCTCCGGTCAGGGTCGGGTCCGCAAAGAAATAATAGATGATATCGGTAAAGACAGAGAAAAGGATCACCGCCGTCAGTGTCCTCACCGCAAAGCGCAGCCGGCCAAGGTAATGCCAGCCGATAATGATCACAGGAATATTGCCGATGAGCGTCATCACACCGATCGGCCAGCCGGTCAGATGGTTGATGACCTGCGCCAGACCGGAGATTCCTCCGCTGACCAGCTTCGCGGGAACCATAAACACAGCCATTCCCACCGCCTGCACGAGGCAGCCGAGAATGATGTAAAGAAAGTCTATGATGTTTTCTTTGCTGAAATATCCTTTGAAATTCTTTTGGTTCATGCCTGACCTTCGCTTTTACGTGACTTGACAAAAAATAAAAGATTGAATAAAATTTAATCAGGATTAAGGCGGGAATGTTAGCCCATTCCCGCCTGAAAGGTAATTACTTATCGCTTGACCTTGATCGATAAGGTCAAAACAATAACAGTACCGTCAGGTCGCTTAAACCTGACGGTTATTGTTTTAACCACTTCCATTATCATCCTCCCGATTATCCCCTCCTTTTCGACAACCCATTTGCCGGAAAGGTTCGGGGAGATTTGACGGGATGTCCCGCCAATCAGACCGGTACTCTCATCAGTCCGGTTGGCGCTGCATCCCCATTCAGGACGGTTTTTTCAACGTTCACCCTTATGATTATAACGGAAAATCAATAACAGGTCCGGTACGCCGAATCATCGGTTCCAGGGAATTCAAAAACCATATCCACGAACACCCTAAATTGTGATACACTCATATTTATGGAAGAAAGAAACACCCGTTCCAACGCATTTGCCCGGCTGGTCGTTATCATCTTCGGCGCGGTCATAACCGGGATACTGCTCTTCGGAGCAGCTGTTTTTGCATACCAGAATGGCTTCCGTGATAAGATCTACCGCGGCGTTTCCATTGACAACGTAGTCGTCGGCGGGCTTACCCGTCAGGAAGCCGCGGAAAAACTCGAGCGGGAGATCCGTTACCCCATTGATACATCCTTCCGCTTCATCCATGACGGACAGAGCTGGTCCGCCACCGCTCAGGAGCTTGGCTTTCATCCGCAGACCGATATCATGACCAAAGCAGCTTTTGATATCGGCCGGACCGGCGGGATGCTGGATCAGATCTCTTCACAGATCAATGCCGTCCTGCACGGCGTGTCGATCCAGCCGGTGTTCCTCTTCGATGAACGTGTCGCCTTCAATAACATCACTAAAATGGCTGAGCAGATCGACACCCCGATGGATGATCCGTCCATCCTTCTGCAGGGTTCCGAAGTCGTGATCGTTCCCGGGAAAAGCGGAAAACTCCTGGATCGTCAGATGACGATGAACATGCTTCAAATCTATGCGCAAAACCTGCAGTCCGCGGAAATCGAGCTTCCGGTGATCATTCTGGAACCTACCGAAGCCAATCTCGGCGAACAAAAGCAGCTGCTGGATAACCTGCTGAGCCGGGACTTTGTCCTTTACACCAACGACGAACGCGGTGTGCTGCCCGCCGGTACGATCCCCGCAGAGGTCCTTGCCGGATTGATCGACTTCGAACCGGTGGTGACCGACGGCGAAATTTCCATCGAGATGGAACCGAAGCTTGAGCCCTTTTACTCCAGAATACTGGAGATCGGCTCAGCGGTATACCGAAAGTCTCAGGACCCGAAATTCCTCTGGGACAATTACAACCGTGCCATGCGTCTTACCCAGCACGGCGTGAGCGGGAAAGAACTGGATATGGACAAGTCACTGGAAAACATTGCGGAAGCGATCCGCGCCGGTCTGAACCAGGCCGAAGTGGCGCTGAACATTATTCCGCCAAAGGTCAGGGATGATGTTACCGCAGAGGAACTGGGCATCCGTGAGCTGGTCCACACTGAAAACACCTACTTTTTCTACTCTGATGATGCACGCATCCAGAATATTCAGGTGGGAGCATCCAAACTGAACGGCGTCCTGATCGCGCCGGGTGAGACCTTCTCCATGGCGGATGCTGTCGGTGAAGTCTCAAAGGAAACCGGGTATGCGGAATCTTCAGTGATTTTCGGTGACCAGACTGTCCAGGATGTTGGCGGCGGTCTCTGCCAGGTGTCGACAACACTCTTCCGTGCCGCTTTTAATTACGGGCTGGAGATCAATGAACGTCACGCCCACGGTTACCGGGTCTATTACTATGAACGCCTTGCCAACCGGCAGCTGGATCCGGGTCTTGCGGGACTAGATGCTTCCGTATACCTGCCGGTCCTGGACCTGAAATTTACCAATGACACGCCTTACTGGATCCTGATGGAAGCACAGCCCGATACGAATCTCTTCCAGCTGCAGTGGCGCTTCTACAGCACCGATGTCAACCGTTATGTCGAATACACTTCATCCGGTCTGACCAATGTGGTCCCGGAAGGGGAACCGGTTTACAACGAAAATCCGAACTTCCCGCCCGGTTATGTGGAACAGGTGGACTGGGGGATCGATGGCGCCGACGTGACCATCTACCGCACGGTCTATGAGAACGGGCTGGTCCATATTCAGGACCGTTTCGACACCCATTATGAAGCCTGGTCGGATATCTGGGAATACGGACCGGGCACGCCGGGTATGCCGCCGGACGGCAGTGAAAAAGATAACAGCTGAGAGAGGTCCTGATGGCGATGATCCAACTGATCCCCGATTTGTCTGTCGATGAGCGGCTGATGAGCTTTTCCATGGTCCAATCCGGCGGACCCGGCGGGCAAAACGTCAATAAAGTCGCGACCGCTGTTCTGCTGCGTTTCCGTTATAATGAATGTGAAGAGCTGAGCGAAGACGCAAAAGAACGGCTGCATCAGAATTTCGGCAGCCGCATCAACAGCAATGATGAACTGATGATCGTTTCCCGGGAATTCCGCACGCAGGATCAAAACCGCAGCGCTGTACTCCGTCATCTCGGCGAAATACTCACCGCTGTGATCCCCGAACCGGCGGTACGGATCCCCACCAAAGCTCCCAAAACACCTAAGGGCGGAGGCGGTCCCTCCACACGAAGGGAAGAACCGAAACGACAGCGGTATTATGATCCGGATGAGTGGGAATAACAGGGGATAGGATATAGGATATAGGATATAGGATGTAGGATGTAGTGGATAGGTTATAGGTTATATGTTGTAGGATGTAGTTGCAGGCTGCAGAATGCGGGGGATGGCGGAGTGAGGAAGATTTTATTCGGTTTATTTTGTTTGATGATGTTCTGCGGATGCGCGGGGAAGGTTTCTTTTGTCGCGCAGCCTTCCGCGGTGCCGGAAAAACGGATAACAAAAACAGCTGTTCCGCCGGTGACCAAACCGACTGACGTTCTGCCGATAATAAAACCGGATCCATGGCAGTACTGCGCCTCAGTGATTGTTTCCGGCAGCTTCCCGGAAAAGGTTTCAGAAATCGAAAATGAAGAACTCCGCCGCCGCGCACAGATCACCTTTATGATCCAGGATCAGGAAACAGAGAGCAGTTTCATCGCTGAACGATGCATGAACGGGAAGCTCTATATCTGCCTGATCAATGGAGTGAACAACTGTGCGGAAAAACTGGACTTCACAACGGAACCCAACGAAGCCATGCAGAGCTATTGTGCTGATGAAGCGATGGAAGGGGCTATTTTAGGTCCTTTAATCACCGGCATCAACAGTCCGTACGAATGGCGATGTCATGAAGGTTCCGCGCAGATCACCGCGCAGATCGCCGAACCCGACACAGATGGCTATGATAAATCCATCTGGTGTGTGATCCCGGAGCCGGAAAGCTAGGATATAGGATATAGGATATAGGGGATAGTGGATAGGTTATAGGTTATAGGGGGTAGTGCGACTCATAACAGGGAACTGACGAGGTTACAGGGGATAGTATGACTGGCAACCGGCAGCCGGGAACTGACGAGGCTGTAAACTGCGGGTTTTACAGATAATGATCTGGAGCATAATATAAAATGACGTGGAGCGTCATCTTATCTGAACTTTGAACTCTAAATAAGCATTACGGAGGTGCTATTATGAACATGGTCGATATCATTTGCAAAAAAAGGGACAAAGAAAAA
>CACYHU010000153.1 GCA_902774215.1 uncultured Chloroflexota bacterium | reverse complement strand
ATCTTGACAGCAACAAATTTGTTGTTGAAATCAATTTCTCCCATTCCCGCTTTTTTGATCAGGCGCAGCAGTTTGTTTTGAATGCTGTCGCCAAATACTTTCGTACGGAAATCCGTAAAAAACACCCTGGATGGTTCCATAATCAGCTCCTTATATATATAGTAAAAATAGTAACAAGAAAGTGTTAAGTGCTTATTTTCTGATTTTAATTTATTTTTATATTTCATTTGCATTTTGATCAGTTATCCATGAGTGTTCATCCGTCAGCCTGTCAGATCCATGCCGCCGAGAATAACAGCATTATCACGGATATGAAAAGAGCTTCCTGTAAGAATATGCATTAAATGATTGAATTTTTGCGAAATTGTTTATAATTATTTTAATTATAGTTGTTCCCGTTTTCAGGAGGTTTTCAATGAAGATGATCTATCCGACGTGACGCAGAACGGTGTTTTGCGGGTGGGGTCTTCTCCAGAGTACGTCCCGTTTGTTTTTTATGACGAAAACGGGAATATGGACGGGATCGATATCGCGCTTCTCAAAGAGGTTGGACGGCGGATGGGTGTTACTGTCCAGACCGTCGATATTGCCTTTGACGGGCTGATCGATTCGCTGCAGATTGGGCAGGTTGACATTATCGGCCGCGGAATGTCAAAGACCGAGGAAAGAGAGGAATTGATCGATTTCTCCCGTGTCTATTATAAAGGCGAGGCAATGTTTATCGCGCTTTCAACCCTTCCCAAACCGGCATCAGTTGACGACAACAGCTTCAGCGAACTGCGCATCGGTGTTCAGAAAGCGACCAGCTTTGAGCAATGGATCCGTAATAATCTCGTCAACGATGGATATGTTGATTTGAAAAATGTCTATCTGTATTCCAATGCGGATGATTTGGTGAAAGCACTGGATCGGAACGATGTTTCCCTGATCGTACTTGATGAGGATGTCTATGAATCCCGATACAAGCCGACCGGAAAATATGAGATTTTTTATGATGGATTTCTCGAAGAAGATTACGCATTCGGAATGAGGAAAGGATCTACCCTTACATCAGTTGTCAACCAGCATCTTCTTGATATGCTGTCGGACGGCACTGCACAGGAGATCGCCAACCGCTACTTCTCAATGGATTATTCATCGGATGATAATGTGATCACGCATCCGACGCTGGCTCCCACCGCTGCTCCGATCATTATTCCGACACAGCCTGCTCCTGTGACGTGTGTCAATTCGATGATTTTTGTTTCGGATGTGTCTATAACAGACGGACATCAGGTATCACCGGGAGAGCACTTCCGCAAGACCTGGCGCGTCTATAACAACGGGACCTGTTCATGGACACCGGCATATTCATTCGTCTATGTTTCCGGCGACCAGATGAGCGGGAATAACATCAGCATTCCCACTACTGTTGCCATGGGCCAGACAATCGACCTGTCCGTTGACCTGATCGCTCCTTATGATTCCGGTACCTATAAAGGATATTGGCAGATGCGGGCCCCGCAGGGAACGAATTTCGGTGAGACGGTTTGGGTGAAAGTTCGGGTATCCGGAGATGAACCGCAGCCGGTTTATCCCACTTCCACACCGCAGCCCTATACGCCGATCAATATCAATTCCTTCTATCCGGATACATATTCAAACTATCCTGAATTTTGTATGAATGTTTATTGGTCCGCCAGCGGTGCAACAGGCGTTGAGATCCTTGTTGACGGTTACCCGATTTATCAATGGGGCCCGGCGGACGGTTCTCTGCAGATCTGTGATCAAATCAGGAATCTTGGCGATCATGAGATCAAGCTGCATGCGGTCAATGATGTCACAGACGCCTGGTCTTCATTTACTTATACCACCCTGAAGCACGCCATGGGATTGATAACGCCGGTGCCGGAAGAAGATTATCCTACGGGGTTGATCACTCCGGTGCCTGAGGAACATGCCATGGGGCTGATCACTCCGGTGCCTGAAAACCCGGATACTTATGCTACAGGATTGATAATGCCGTAAAATATGACAGGCTGCCGGTTTCTGAAATTCCGGCAGCCTGTTGTTTTCAAAAACAGTGTTTCAGGATCAGGAATGATTGAACGCCAGACGGCGGGCAAGCGGTCTGCGAAGCGACTGCAGCAGCACCGGCACCAACAGGCTGAGCAGGATCATGATGCAGCCTGCCAGCTTGCTGGTACTCATCTGATCATTCAGAATCACCACACCCTGCAGTGATGCGCTGAGCGGACTGAGCGCGCACATCATCCCCGCACGTTCGGCGGTGGTGCCGCGCTGGGCAACCGGCTGCAGTGTGAAACCAAAACCGCTGCAGATTATGGCGAGACCAAGGACCATGCTCCATTCCGCTCCGGTCTGCGGCAGGCGCGGCTGTTCAAGAGTGCAGGAAAGGAGCAGCGAGAGGAATCCGATGGTGAAGACCTGGGTGATTCCGATCATCAGCGGATCACCCTTCCTGGATGCGATGTTTGTAACAAGGATCGCTGCCGCGTAAAAAACTGCCGAGCCCAGCAGGTAAACGCAGCCGGAGCGGAGCAGTCCGCCACTGGTACCGAGCGTCAGAAAGCCGATACCCAGGACTGCCAATGCAATACGCAGCCCTTCAGCTCCCTTCAGTTTCTTTTTCATAAAAACAAATTGGAGAATTGGTACAAATATCATTGCGGAATTCTCAATGAAAGAAGTGGTGGCGGAATCTGTCGCACGCAGCCCTGTAAGCTCACAGCCCATCATGATCGTGAACAGCATCCCCAGCAGAAAACCATATTTCAGCTCATTTTTCCGGATGTGGATCAGTTTCTTCCCGAATATGACAGCGAGAAAGAGGAACGCGGTCAAAAAACGCACCGCAAGAAGATTGAACGGTGTCAGTGAATTCATTGCGGATTTGGATAATACGAAAGAGGTGCTCCGCGCGAGGATCACTCCCGCCAGTAATAGTTCGCTTTTCTGCTGATTGTTCATCTCATTCCTTCCTTTCTCTCTTGACAAGAGTATACACTTTTTTTATAATTGAGAAAAGCGACAATAAATCATAAAAACTTTGCAGAATTTGCAAAGAAACGATTATCAGGAAAACAGGTCCCGTTGTACCGGTTTCGAAAAAAATGGAGTAATACGATGGATACCGAAAAGTACAAAGCGTTGATCAGCGCAATTGACACCGGCAGTCTGACCGCCGCGGCAGATCAGCTGGGCTATACGCCTTCCGGGATCAGCCGCAGCGTTGCCGCTGTGGAAGATCAGTTCGGTTTCCCGCTGCTCATCCGCGCAAAAAGCGGGGTGACACCGACAGAGGAATGTGAGCAGCTGCTTCCGCTCATCCGCAGTCTGCTTCACATCCAGGAACAGCTCCAGCAGACCGCGGACCGCGTCTGCAGCCTTGAGACCGGGTCGATAACGGTCGGGACCGCCTACCCGATCTATGACCAAATCCTTTCCAAAGGGATCGTTGCTTTCCGGAAGATCCATCCGAACATCAGCATCCGTCTGATCGAAGGCACGTCCAGTGCCCTCAGCAGTCAGCTCAATCAGCATGCTCTTGATTTCTGCATCATCAGCCAGCGTGAAAATATCCCGGTTTTCCATCCGCTCTGCCGTGACAGCATCACCGCCTGGGTCCCGAAAAACCATTCTGCTGTTGCCAGAGGCATTTATCGGACAGCGGATCTGCGGACGGATGATTATATTGAACTTTATCCGGATCTTGAGACAGACAATTCACTTTTCCTTGAAAGGAACGATCTGCATCCAAACATATGTGCCTCCACTTCCGATATTTATGCGGCGTATGCCATGGTGGAAGCAGGGCTGGGAGTGGTCCTGATCAATACGGTGCTTTCCCATCGCTGGCAGGGGGATGTGATACCGCTCCCGCTGGATCGCTCTTCGGATTTTGAGATCGGTATTGCCGCGAAGTCAGAGGAAGAAAGCTCGCCCGCTGCCCGCGAATTTCTGAATTTTATCCTGCCGGACCTGAAAGGCGCGGACATCCGCTGACGGCAGTGTCTAATCATCTGACTGATTACTTTGAAAGGGTGATTCAGGAAAGAAAATTCACATTTTCTGAATTCTTTATTACAATTAATCACAGATATTCAGAACCGGAAAATGCAGTGCAGGTGACAGGCCTTTTTTGCGGACTTCGCCGCGGCAAAGTGACTGTACCTGTGAATTCCATTCTGAACAGATACCGCAGTTATTTGAAACAGCGAAGCAAAAAGCTGATCTTATCATGCCGCATTTGCTTAGGTATTGTGTGTTGAATCGTAATTATTGAAAATGATGGAGACGATCATGGCGAATTCAAAATCTTTTTACGCGGATTTCACCCGGATCCTGAAAGGTGAACTGCTGACAGCACTGGGCTGTACCGAACCGATCTGTATCGCTTACTGCAGCGCAGTGATGCGGCAGGCTTTGGGTACGGAGCCTGAAAAAATTCATGCTTTCTGTTCCGGAAACCTGGTCAAAAACGCCAAAGGTGCCACGGTGCCAAACAGCGACGGGCTGAAGGGAATAGCCGCTTCAGCTATTCTCGGCGCGGTAGGCGGTGACCCTGCAAAACAGCTGGAACTGCTTACAGCGGTGACACCGGAGCAGATCGCGCATACCAAAGTGCTTCTTGACCGGGAAATCTGTGATGTCTCACTGCTGGAGCATGAGGATGACAAGCTCCAGGTCATCATTCAGGGAGAGGCAGGCGGACACACAGCTGAAGCCGAGCTGAAATATACCCATACCAATATCTGCCGTGTGGAGCGGGACGGGAAACCTTACCCTTTCAACAATCTCTGCGACGGTGCTTCTTTCAAACCCGCGGATAAAGATTCGGATTCCCTGTATGACAGTCTTTCCATCCGCAGGATCATCGACTATGCTGAAAATGTTGATCCGGACAGCGAGGGTCTGCGGGAAATGATACTGCGTCAGGTCAGCTGCAACACCGCGATCTCGAATGAAGGACTTCGCGGTGACTGGGGAGCTTCTGTCGGCAAGATCATACTTCGACGCGGAAATACGGTCCCGCTGAGAGCCACCGCTGCCGCGGCTGCCGGTTCGGATGCCCGGATGAGCGGGTGTGAACTGCCGGTCGTAATCAATTCCGGTTCCGGCAATCAGGGAATTACCGTCACCATGCCGGTGGTGGTGTACGCAGGGGAACTCGGGAAAACCGAAGATGAGCTGATCCGTGCACTGCTGCTGGCCAATCTGACTGCTATCCATATCAAAGCCTCTTACGGACGGCTTTCCGCCTTCTGCGGTGTGGTGAGCGCGGCAACCGGCAGCGGTGCGGGGATCACCTGGCTGGCGGGCGGGACCTATGATCAGATCTGTGCTACCATCACCAATACCCTCGGGACGATATCGGGAATGGTCTGCGATGGTGCAAAACCTTCCTGTGCCAGTAAGATCGCCTCCGCGGTCGATACGGCGATCCTTGCTCACGAGATGGCGATGGCGGGGAAACTTTTCCATTCCGGCGATGGTTTGGTTAAGGAGAATATCGAGGCAACGATCCGTTCGGTCGGCCGCATGGCCGCGGAAGGCATGGTCTCGACGGATCAGAAGATCCTGGAGCTGATGCTGGAGAAGGATAAGGAGTAGAGGGGATAGGATATAGGATATAGGGGATAATGGGTTGTAGGTTATAGGATATAGGATGTAGGATGTAGGATGTAGTGGTTATAGGATATAGGGGATAGTGGGTTGTAGGTTATAGGTTGCAGGTGGTGTTCATGTCTTTTTTATTACTGCCAACAACTACCAACTACCAGCTACCAACTATCAACTACTGCCGGCTGCCAGCTGCCGACTGCCTGCTGATTGCTGATTGCTGAAAATGAAAAAGATCATTGTTATTTTATTGCTGCTTATAAATTTCCTCCCTGCGGCGGCGGATCATATGCTCAGTGCCGGGGATTACGGGTCGATCTCTGAGATGCTCGATGCTATCCCGCAGGACGCCGGCGCGGTGACGATCCGGCTCTGGCGGAGCATCTTCGGAGAAAATGATGCGATCCTTGAGATCCCTGCCGACCGGGGTATTACGGAAATCACCTTTCAGCCGGATGAAGGCATTGACAGGATCGTCCTGCCTGGCCTGTTCCGCATCTGCGCCAACGGAATCCCGATCACAATCGGCGAGGGGCTGACTTTTGATAACGGCAATATCTACGGCGGGGCCTGTGTTTCTGAAGGCGGGGAACATCTGGAAGGTTCCCATGTGACCATTGACGGTACTGTCGCTTTTGCCTTCGGAGGCGGTTTCGCGGAGAACGGTGCATTTTCGGCTGTAGATGTCCCCTCGGTTCTGGTGAGTGAAAAGGGGACGGTCTATTTCCAGGTCTTTGGCGGCGGGCACGCTTACGGGGCCGGGAGTCGTGTGCTTGACGGGAGCACAACCGTTCAGATCAACGGTACTGCTGATTATGTCCTTGGCGGCGGCTTCGGTGAAGACGGCGGGACTTCGGAATGTGAGCAGACGCTGGTGAATGTGGCGGAGAATGCCCTCACCGCTGTGGCACTGTTTACCGGCGGCAGCGCGTCCGGTGAAGGCAGCCGGTCGGCTGTGGAAAATGCCAAAGCAGTTCTGGAAGGCAGAGCTGTCTCCGCGTTTTCCGGTGATCTGGCCTTCAAAGGGGGAGAGACAAAGATGAACCAATCTTCACGTCTGGAGATACTTCCCACAGGCAGTGCGGAGTATGTCTACATGGGCAGTTTCGCTTCCGATCCCGGTTCTGATGCATGGGTTAAGACCTCGGAGCTGATGAACTGCGGCAGCGTGACAGAGATCTATGAAAAAAGCCAGTCCGCCGATAATGCTGAAGCACGGACTGTCATCACCGCAAATTTCCCCTGTAAGTGAAGCTTGAAAAAGGATTCAGGTGTCAGGTGTCAGGTATCCCTGATTGGGATAATAAAAACGAAAAATAATGAATTTTCATGAATTTCTTGACAGAATAATAGAAGGCAGTATAATAGTCAATGTTGATGAACAAGAGAGCTTGAAATCAACGAAAAAGAGAGTACGCGGGTATAGTTCAGTTGGTAGAACACCTCCTTGCCAAGGAGAAGGTCGCGAGTTCGAGTCTCGCTGCCCGCTCTTTTTTTTATAGGGAGAATTCCTCTGCTATGGCGACGTGGCCAAGTGGCAAGGCAAGGGTCTGCAAAACCCTCATCATCGGTTCAAATCCGATCGTCGCCTCAAATATCCATCCATCGGGTGGATTTTTTTTATAATATGATCGTAATTATTCAGCCCGGAGCATACAGCTAAAATTGTTATCTTTCCTGATGCCGGGGCTGTGTTTTAATAAAGAGGCCACCCATGAAATCTGATCCGGATATTTTTGAATTGATCCGCTCCGCGGAACCGGTTTTCTGGCAGAATCCAGACCTTTCACAATCTCCTTCTTTCTCACTGACTGCTGCGGATGTGGAGGATGCGGAGGCACGGCTCAAACGGTTTGCACCATGGATCGCAGACCGTTTTCCCGAAACAGAACCGGCGGGAGGTATCATTGAATCTCCTCTTACCGCCATTCCGCAAATGGCGCAGCCGCTTTCGGAAAAATTCGCCCTGCCGGTTGGAAAAAATCTCTGGCTCAAGCGTGACGACAGTCTGCCCATCAGCGGCTCAGTCAAAGCCAGGGGCGGGATCTACGCGGTACTGAAGCATACGGAGGATCTGCTGTTTGAGAAAAAACTGCTTGCTCCCGATTCGGATTACCGGACGATCTCACAGGAGACGATCAAAGCCTTTCTGAACGGGAAAAAACTGGCGGTCGGTTCCACCGGTAACCTGGGTCTGAGTATCGGCATCATGGGCGCTGCCCTGGGATATAAGACTTCAGTCTATATTTCACGGGAGGCTCGGCAATGGAAGAAAGACCTGCTGCGGGCAAAAGGCGTGCGTGTGGTGGAGTCGGAACAGGACTATGAGGCTGCCGTGGCTGCCGGACGGGCGGATTCGGCTGCGGATCCGGACAGCCGGTTCATTGATGATGAACGTTCGGTGGATCTTTATCTTGGCTATGCGGCCGCGGCGGGGAGACTGAAAAAGCAATTGGATGAAGCGGGCGTCCCGGTGGATGATGCTCATCCCCTTTATGTCTATCTTCCCTGCGGTGTTGGCGGAGGCCCCGGCGGGATCACCTTTGGGCTGAAGCTGATTTTCGGCAGGAATGTCCGCTGCTATTTTGCCGAGCCGACACAGGCTCCCTGCATGCTCCTCGCGATGGCTTCCGGTAAGGGCTCGAAGGTCAGTGCGCTGGATTACGGCCTGACCGGCATCACAGCCGCGGATGGTCTGGCGGTCACCCGTGCTTCCGAACTGGTGTGGCGTGAAATGCGCACCAATCTTGACGGCTGTTTCACAGTCCGGGACGGGGACCTCTTTGTGTATCTGCGTATGCTCAGCGATGTCTGCGGCATCCGCATCGAACCATCCGCCTGCGCGGGCTTCGCCGGCCTTCAATATACTGCTCCGGACAGCGGGGAAAATGCCGCACATCTGATCTGGTCCACCGGCGGCGGTATGGTCCCGGAAGAAGAGATGAACCGGTACCTGTGTGAAGGAATGCAGGGGCAGAGCGGCCGGTGATCGGTAGCGGAATGCAGGATATAGGCTATAGGGCACCAGACCCTGACCACCGACCACCGACCACTGACCACTGACACCTTAATACCCATCCCCTTCCTCTGCGAGGATCCTGCGCATCCGGGCTGCCATGTCCGGATAGGAATCGACAAATTCCGGGTCGCGGACAAGGATCCTGATCTCATCATCGGTGAAGACAAAGTCACAATTTTCGTATGATTCGCTGCGACAGGACGCGGCAGTCAGGATTTCAATATAGGCCGGTTTGACGATGTTCCCGGGCATACGGTCCGGTGGATCAATTTCCGGCGGCGGGTCGGTTTCGTGTAACTGTTCTTCCGGGGAAGGATCAGGTATGGGGTCCGGGATTTCCGGCTGGCCTGTTTCGTGAAAGTGTTCTTCCGTATGTGGATCAGCCATGGGAGCCGGGGCCGGTGCTCCGGAAGATTGTGCTGATTCGTGTAAGTTTTCTTCCGGAAGCAGGCCCGGACCGGGATCCGGTACCTGATTTTCGGATGAACGATCCTGCCGGGTGAAGTTTTTGGGCGATTCTTCGTGTTCCGTGTTTTTCTCTCTGGTTATGATTTTTTTGGTTTGATCGTCCGGAGTTTTCTGAGTATCCTGGGCTTTTTCGTTTGTTTTGATCGGAGTTTCTGTGTTGGAAGCGTTCTCTTCGGGTTTCGGGTTCCGGGGATCGTTGGCGCATTTCGGATTACCGGGATCGTTTGCGCATCCCGGGTGCCGGTCCTCCTGTGACGGTTTCGCGGCAGCAGGATGGCCGGCCCCGCGTTCTTCTGATTTCCGCATTCCGCATTTTTTTGAGCCATCCAGCGCGGAGAGTGCCCGCTGGGCGGAAAAGGCGGCAGGTTCATTCAGTGAGGAATGTGAAGCGAGTGATGAGGAGCGGTCAACAAATAAAGAATCCAGT
>CACYHU010000152.1 GCA_902774215.1 uncultured Chloroflexota bacterium | reverse complement strand
AATTTATGGTGCTGCTGAACGGCGAAAGGAGAATATTATGAAATTACGGATTTGCAGTCTGATCATGGGCTTCATGATTTTTGTTGTTTTAACGGGGACTGCGGCGGCGCAGTCAGTTACAGTTTACGGAACGCAGTGGGAGAACCATATCTACGCCGAAAACGGAACGGATGAACTTGTAAAATGCTATTCCCAAAACGCCGTTATCCGGATTCCTGCCTATCCGGAAGCTGAGACAAAAATCAATGCGGCGCTGGCGGATATCGAAAATCAACTGATGAGTGAATGTCGAACCGCTGCCCCGAATCAGGGAGATATGTTCGGGGAGACCACGACACAAAGTGAGAACCGGCGGCCCATGTACATCCTGGAGATGCGGAGCGAATTGATCCCGCAGCGGATCTCCGGCGGTGTCGTTTCCTTCCGGACTGTGGATTACATGTACAGCGGCGGCGCTCACGGGATGTATGGTGTCAACGGCAGGACTTTTGATGCCCTGACCGGACAGGAACTTTCCCTTGATGAGCTTTCTGCCCGGCCTGAAGCCTTCCGTGAAGCCTGTGTTTCCGAAATGGTTCGGCAAGGGCTCCTGATGGATAACCTTTGGTTTACCACCGTGGAAGAGCTGCAGCCCGCGATGGAAGCTATTGCCGGCCGGGCAGAAAGCTGGTATCTGACGGATGAGGGAATCGTCTTCCACTCCTCTCCTTATGAGCTGGCCCCCTATTCCGAAGGTGCGCTGGAATTTCTTGTTCCCTATTCATTGCTTCCCGATTCGCGGTACTGAGAGACGGGAGGGGACCGCACGATTTCGCGGTGATCCGGGAAGAAACCTGCAAAACGTACAAAGAAGATTTATAATATATATTTATTATTCGCAATTTTCTGAAGGGTAAATCAGAGATGCTGCCAAGGATCAACCAGCAAAACAGGAATAACAGGAATATCGACCCGGATATCAAAGATGAGCTCAAAACCGGGAATGATCTTTCTGTTATTTCCAATCAGGCCGCCGAAGAATACGGAGATCTCTTAAATCCCTCCAATGAAGCAAACCAGTCCCGGAAACAGAAGAAAATCAAAAACCGGGGAATGATGGAGAAAGATTACAGCTCTGACTCGGAAGATGAGAAAGACGATTCATTTGAAAATGAGCCCGAAGAAAACGCTAAAAATATCATCAGGGATGATGAATCGGACAACAGCGGCGATGAATCGGAAGATAATGCCGAAAAACTGATCCGGGCAGCAAATGACCTCGGGAACGAACAGCAGGAAGAGGACGCAGAGAGTGAAGATTCTGACGAGGAAGCCGATGTGCTGAACACCGGCTTTTTAGGAACACTCCCCGGAACCGGAAAGGGAAAAGGGAAAAAGTCTTCGAAAAAATCATCTGTGAAAGATTCGGCAAAAAAGGGCGGCAGAGAGAAAAAAGATGTTGACCTTACCCAGATCGACGAATCGCTGGAACCTGTAAAGGAACTGGGTATTGCAGCGGAGAAGCTTCCACCGCGGCAAAAAGCAAGCTGGGGCAAAAAGCTCCTCAGTTCGATTGCATTCTATTCCGGAAAGTTTATCGGAAAAGCCCTCGGCACGCTCGGAACCATGCTGAATATGCTCTCTTTCGGGGTCTTTACCAGGTCAAACTCCTGGGCAGGTTCATGGAGGAGATTATTCGGCCAAAGCTTCACGCAGAAAAAGAAAACCCGCAAAAATATTCCCGGATGGGAAGGCGCGCAGTTTGAGGAAAGACCTCAGAAAAATGATGAAGTTAACATTGATTTCCGAAGGGTCCCGGATGTCTGGTCCTATCCGATCGCTGTCGAAGGCGATATCGAAGATGAAAACAAGAAGGAAGAAAGAAAACCGCGTCCTCCGGTGATCTCTGTGTATGTTGCTCAAAGCTCCAGGCAATACACCCTGGATGAAAACTATTCGGGAGGTCATACAAGCATCGGCATTGAATACAGCCGGAAAAACGCAAGAACCGGCCGCTGGGAACGATATAACCTGCGCTACGGTTTTGGAAATGGCGGCGGTATGGGCGGCGGCAACGCACTGGAAGCCGTACTGGGTTACAGCAGCGCAACGATTCCCGGTGAACTGAGGAACGAAAGAAACCTGGACTACGATGTCAGCCGCTCCTATACTGCGACGCCCAAACAGGTGAACGATGTGCTCCGCGCTTCGGAAACGTATGCGGACAAAGGCGGATACAACCAATATACAAGAAACTGTACGACTTTTGCCAAAGAAATGGTCGTTGATGTGGCAAAGATCCGGGGTGCAGCCCCTATTTTCAAGCAGGATGAAGTCTATTCACACAGTAAAGGCGACGCCGCTTTGTTCGGTGCGGGCATCTTGACCTCTTATTACAAGTCGGATATGGAAAACAAATTCGCCAAGATGAATACCCGGGATGACATGACCTACCAGGGATTCGGAAACAAGCTGGCTTCGGAAGAGGATTATAAACGCTATAACAAGTCCATAAGCTTTTTTTCCACGCGTTCGGATAAGGTCTATTCTCCGAACGGCGCGGCGGAAAACATGTACCGTATGGAAGGCGGCCGGTCGGGAAAACTGGGCTCCGGAATGGCTGCCAATGAGAAGGGTATGCGTGTTCAGACAGCATCGATGGGGATGGTAGCGGTGAAAATGCCGGCCATGGCAAAGCATCTGACGGATGTGCTGAAGAGCATCACCCCGCCGGAGAAACTCGATCCCGAAAATATGTCAGATGAATTTGATGAGCTCATGGATTATTTGTCTGAGGATTATATAAAAGATACCCTGAAGGATATTCCAACGGAAAATGATGACCTGCTGAAAGCGAAACAGACGGATCTGATCCGGTACCGTTCCATATTCACGGATATTATCAATGACTGCAATACCCTCCTTTTCAAATATTACCATAATGACAAACGGGTGCAGGAAGCGATTCTGCCGCTTATCGACGCTGCCGGCCATGGGATCCGGAACATGGATGAAGCTTTCGCGCAAACATCAGAGAAAGATTATGAAAATCCGGAAAAAGACGTGAAGGATCTTAAATCAGATTTTACAGACGGTCAATATATGCTCAGTTTCACGGATAAAGATGGTGCTCACCATGATGTAAAGATGACGCCTTCCCACTATGAAAGTTATCTGCAGATCTACAAAACGCCTGAAAAGGCGATCACAAATTATGCCCAATATTTGGACATGTGTGATGCGTACAAACGAGGAGAATTCGGCGAAAATGATCCCATGTACAAGGACCTGGTAAAACTGGACCGCATCGACACGCTTGCCGACGATTTTGACAAATCCCACAGGTATATGACGGATAAGTCGGAATTCAGCCAGCAGGATGTGAATTATGCTTTCGGGCTTTCTCAGAAGGAACAGCAGGAAAAAGTATATTTCACCCGGTATGAACGAAACAATAACGGCGATATTGAAAGCACTCCGGTAAAAGACGCTTCATCGGTGACAGCCTCCAATACGTATCAAATGCTGATCCTGAAAACGATCTTCGGAGATATGGGCGGGCGCCTGGGGGAGCAGATGAACAGCAAAGCCATCAAAAATGCGAATGACCTGGTCAGGTGGCTCACGGAGGATATGTCCGGCAAAATCGACGAAAACAAAGACGGGATGGAAATGGTTCTGCGCGGGATCAAAAATTCCATGAAAGGCCCTGATAAAAAAAAGATCGGGAAAGATGCTGCCAAAGTGCTGTCAAGGTGGCTGCTCTGGATTTTCAAAAACAGGGTCAATTCAAAAATCAGAGATGCGGTCGCAGAGGCAGTGACAAACAAAAGAGGCCCGGTCATGACCAAAATCGATGCCATGATCGATGAGCTGCTGAATGAAAATTTATGAGGTGAAAAATGTATCAAAAACCTTTCGTTGGAAAAGCATCGGATTATTCAAAGAAAAGAAACTGGCTTTCCCTGCCGGAAAATCCGGATAAGGCGGTGGATCTGTTTTTTCTTTATCCTTCAAGCTGTGAAGATCCCCTCGCGGACACTATCTGTTCGGTCGACAATCTCATTATGCATATCGTAGCCAAACGCAACTTCGCACAGCAGGCTTGCGCATTTGAACCGGTTGCAAATATGTTCGCCCCGTATTGGAGGCAGGTGAACGGGACAAAGCTGTCCAAAATGAGCTTCGAGGAAGTAGATCAGGCTGAATGGTCCGAGCCAAGAACAGATGTCTATGCGGCTCTGGATTATTATTTTGAAAACCTGAATCAGGGACGGCCGTATTTCCTTGCAGGACATTCGCAGGGATCACGGTTAAGCTATATGGTTTTGTCGGAGTATATGAAAGAGCATCCGGACTATTATAAAAATATGATAGCTGCCTACTGCATCGGAGACTCTCTGACCAAAACTTATCTGAAAGAGAACCCGCATGTGAAAGCAGCACAGGCAGCAGATGATCTGGGAGTTGTTGTTTCCTGGAACACAGAAGGCCCCGCAAATAAAGGCAAACCTTCGCTGGTTGTTGCCCCGGGTGCGGTTTCGATCAATCCCCTCAACTGGCGCACGGATGACACGCCGGCAGGTCCGGAATTGAATCTCGGATCATTTGTTCCGCATTTATTGGATCCGGGGATGGACGAACTGCCGGTCAGGGCAGACGCCGTGATCGATTTGGAAAGAGGCACTGTCATGGTCACGGATCCCGCGTTTGAGAAATATACGATAACCGCGATTACCGGGCTGGATGACATGGAATCTGTTTTCGGACCGGCAAGCTATCATGGCTGTGATTACACATTCTTCTATCTGAATATCCGTGAAAATGCCCGTCTGAGAGCCAAAACCTGGTTCGAAACGAAATAAATGCTGTTACAGATTTGAGTCAGAAGCCAGAGGCGTGATGAAAACAGAAATATACGGTACGCCGGGGCCTGCCTGTGCTGAATCAGAGATCCTTTTGGAGATGCTGACGCCTGGGATGACAGGAGTGCAATACAATATCCATATATAACCTGCCTGAAGCGTAATTCAGATAGAACAGAGAAAGAGATACGGGGCTGCTGCTATGCTGAACAAATTTTGTAAAAAACCTCTCTATGAAGTAACTCGGACTTTGGCAAAAACTGCCATGGGAACAGAAAAAGCAGAGCTTGTCATCAGAAATGCCCGGCTCGTCAATGTCTGCACTGCTGAGATCCAGGACGGTGTCGATGTCGCGATTTCCGAGGGACGGATCGCGCTGGTCGGAGATGCCGCTCACTGCATCGGTGAAAACACCCGTGTGATCGATGCCTCGGGACAATACATAGCCCCGGGTTTTATCGACTCGCATACCCATGTCGAGTGCTCGATGATCACCGTGAGCGAGTATGCCCGTGCTGTCGTTCCGCACGGCACCACCGCGATTTTTATGGATCCTCATGAGATCTGCAATGTCTGCGGACCGGAAGGGGTAAAAGCCATGATCTGTGATGCAGGCCGTTCGCCTTTAAAAGCTATCGCGAATGCCCCGTCCTGTGTGCCTGCAAACGAGGGCTTTGAGGACACCGGTTCCCATATCGGTCCTGAGGAAGTCAGGGAGATGATGACCTGGGACGGCATCATGGGACTCGGAGAGATGATGAGCTATTCAAATGTCCTTGACGGTGATGAAAAGATCCACAGGGAGCTTGCTGAAACGCTGATGGCGGACCAGGTCATTACCGGACATTATGCCGAGCCGGAAACCGGTGCAGGGCTGAACGCGTACATTGCCTCCGGCATCCGCTGCTGCCACGAGTCGGTACGGGCTGCGGATGTTCTGGAAAAGATGCGGCATGGCATGTACGCGCAGCTGCGTTATGGCAGTGTCTGGCAGGATATGCCGGTCATCATCCGGGCGATCCTTGATAACCGCATCGACGACCGCTTTGCCTGTATGGTCTCCGACGATATGCAGCCGGATACGCTGACAGAAGCCGGACACATGGACCATATCATCCGCCGGGCGGTCAGGGAAGGGCTGGATCCGATTAAAGCGATACAGTTCGCTACGATCAATCCCGCTTCCTGTTTCCGGATGGATCATGAGATGGGCAGCATTACCCCCGGAAAATGCGCCGATATCGTTTTTTTCAGCGACCTGAATGATATACATGTCACACGGACCATTATCGACGGCGAGATCGCTGCTGAAGATGGAAAAATGACCGCTGCGGCCGGAAACCCCGTTTATCCCTCCTTTGTCTATGATACCATGCATGTCGGTTATACCATCACGCCGGAGTGTTTCAAAATCACAGCGCCTGCCGGCAGGGATCGCGTAAAAACCCGTGTGATCTGGATCAAACCCGGTCATCTTGAAAATTACGAATGTCTGATCGATCTCGACGTCAGAAACGGGGCAGTCGAGGCAGATTCTGAAAAAGATATCGTGAAAGCGGCAGTATTTGAACGCCATCATGGGACAGGAACGAAAGGCTGCGGTTTTGTGAAAGGTTTTGGGCTGCGGAAGGGTGCGATAGCACAGACTGTGGCTCACGATGCCCATAATCTGATCATAGCCGGCACCAGCGATGAAGATATGGCCTTAGCGGCAAACACACTGATCGAATGCGGGGGCGGAATTTGCGCTGTGGCTGACGGGCAGGTCAAAGCTCTGGTCCGGCTGCCGATCGCGGGGCTGATGAATGATCTGCCCGCGGAGCAGATGGCAGATCAGCTCAAAAAGCTGAA
>CACYHU010000151.1 GCA_902774215.1 uncultured Chloroflexota bacterium | reverse complement strand
GTCCATCAGGATCGCGTCATAATAATTCAGAGGACTGCTGCTGAACATCTTGACTGCTGTCTCACCGTTATCTGCCCGTTCTGAAGAAATTTCTTCCATCTCCAGCAAATCTGCCACTATTTCAGCGTTCAGATCAATGTCCTCCACGATCAGCACTCTTTTCCCTGCTAAAGATTCAGAAACAGCACCTCCTTCTGCTGCAGCCGGGAAAGAAGAATCGTGATCATCATTTGCAGAGTCTGCATCCTTTGCCTTGTCTTCAGGGTTTGTGACTGAAGCGGCATGGTTTTCATCTTCCGTCTTTTCTCCTGTATCCTCGGGTACGGAGATTTCAGGCTTCTTCAATTCTGCCGAAGAGACGGCATCCATCGCACTCTGAACTTCTGCCGGTGGCTTTTGTTCTGCCTTACGGTCAGAGGCGCCCAGTTTTACCGTCACGGTAAAGGTGCTTCCAACCCCGACAGCACTTTCGGCCTGGATCGTTCCATCCATCAGCTCAACAATTCTCCTGGTAACCGCGAGGGAAAGGCCTATACCGTCATAACGTCCGGTAGTCGTGGTATCTTCCCGGCTGAACGGCTCAAACAGTTTCGGGAGAAATTCCTTATCGATCCCTTTACCGGTATCCTTGACAATGAAGCGCAGTGTTCGGGAATTTGCAGAAGACCCTGTCTGTTCTGTCAAAAAGGTAATGGTTCCCGAGGAAGTGAATTTCACCGCGTTATCCAGAAGGCTGAGCAGCACCTGACGCAGTTTTCCCTTATCTCCCACATAATAATCATCAAGGGATCCGATGACCGAGTAACTGAAATAAAGGTCCTTTGCAGCACACTGCCCGCGAAGGATCACATTGATATTTTCCAAAAGCTCCTGCAGGGAAAAGGTTTCATGCTTCATGACAATATGACCGGAGTCAATATCACTCATGTCAAGAATATTTTCAATGAGCGCCATCAGATGTCTTGCACTTTCATCAATTTTTTCCAGCTGGAGCCGGGTCTCCGGATGAAGATCGGGCCTTTGACGGGCAATAAAATCCAGTCCGATAATGGCGTTCATGGGAGTGCGCATCTCATGGCTGATGCTGGAAAGGATGGCATTTTTTGTTTTTGAGCTTTCCTCCGCCGCAATCAGCTGAGCTTCCAGGTGCTCGTTTTCCTGGACCCGGTTTGTGATGAATTGAATAAGCTGAAAAATGATGAATACAAAAATACTGCCGCCGAAGAGAATGCCGGAAATGATCAAATCCGGTTTTCCGAATATACCGACAGCAAGATAACCAAGCAGGAAAAGTACCAGCAGGACGATCGGGATGTACAGGTAAGTCCGTTCCTTTCCCCAGTCCTTTTTCTCCTGGAGATGGCGGGCATACTGAACATAGCTGTATATGTTGTATACCATCAGAGCACTGCCGAGATATACCATTCCGTATATCAGCCAATCCATAACTGTCATCCTCCTTTCGAAGCGGTCTGCTGCTTTTCAGTGATTCTTGTTTCTTCTATAAAACGGGTCGGTCTGACGATACCGGGAAAAATTCTTTTTCTCCGAAATATAATTATAATAGTTATTTTCTGGTCTGAATTGAATTACTTAACTTGGACTTGACAGTTTTTTCGAAACAATTGACTGTTTTTATGTATCTTTTCGGATCACATTGGGAGCGTAAGTTCTTATGATCTCAAGGATATCCGTTTTATAAACATTTCCGTTCAGCACATCTCCGTTCGGTAAAAAAGACAGAGACCGGATGTTCTCCGGATCCTCATCATACGGGGAGGTATACTCCGTCTTTTCATCAAAGTACTCCTGAAGATATTTCAGCGCGTTTCCGCTGGGAAAAATGACGTTGCCCGCCCCTGTCGGGATCCCCAGCGGCTCAAACTCCCGGAGAATTTCTCTTGTCCGGATGTTATATGGATTATTATCCTCCGGACTGACAAGCCAGGCAGGACTCAGCCGGATCGGGAGTCCGGATCTGACAGCGCACTCCGCAAAATATATGACCGGTTCCAGCGGTATGGTCTCCTGATGAAAGGCATCCACGGATAGAAGCAGGTCATTGACACCGCTGTCCGCAAGAGACAGGGCAGCTTCTTCGATTTTCACACGCTTCTTTGAAAAACAGCCGTTTGTGATCACCTGCCTTTTCCTGATTCCCAGTTCAGTGGCTGTTTTATGGATCTCATATACCGTATCCGGATAAAGCAGCGGCTCTCCGCCGAAGGTCATCAGAGAGTCAATGCTGTATACTTCACATATTGTACGGATCGCTCTGACCGCAATTTCCGCATCAATATGTTCACCGCGGCTGATATGATCCCCTTCCTGACAGTGTTTGCACCTTCCCGTACAAGCCAGTGTAACAAGAAATTCGATTCGGTTCAGATTCTTAATGCAGTCGTTCATGACAGACCTCTTTCCCGGCATCCGCATATGATCGTTTTAACAGTTTGATCCCATCTGCCGCCTCAGTGCTGCCCTGCTATTGATTTTCAACACACCGGCTGTTCTGATCGGTAAGCAGGTTTATTCTATGATCACAGCATTCAGGTACCTTGCATTCACGGAAATAAGTTTCTTCCAATGGTATCCAAGTTGATTTGAAACGTTCCAAAGCAGCCGCACCGTTCCTCTTTTGGATCCGCTCCAGCTGAACCTCCGGGCCAATATCCAGAAAGATCCGCATATCATAAAGATCTCTCAGCAGCGGATGGCATGCATAGGAGCCTTCGACAATGGCAATGGCTTTCGGCTCAATGATTACAGCATCCTCAAAGGTAAAGTCCGAACACCTGAAACGGCGGTAACTCACCGGCTGTCCGGCCCGCAGCGGCAGCAGCACTTCAGAAAGAAATCGTTCCCGGTCCACATTTCCGCCCGGCTCCGACAATCGTTCAGAAGTCCGCTGAGAAGGCTGAAGATAAAAATCGTCCATATGAAAAAGGGCGGCATCCCATTCCGCAGCCAGCTTTTCTCCCAGCGTGGACTTTCCGGAGCCGCAGCGTCCGTCAACAGCAAGGATAGCCGGGCGATGGCTTTCAGATGCTGTTTTCATCAGCGTGTGATAAATCGAGGTAAAATCAATCATTTTCAACCGTTATATTTGCATTCTGATTTAAAAGACCGGCCCTTCGCGCGGGCTTTGCCGCACCAAAGTGCCGGTCCCTTGTGCTGCCCCGTCAGGTTCTGAACAGAGGCAGCCTTGTTACTATATTATAATCATGCTTTCGGGAAGAACTTCTGAAGTTCTTCATCCGTCGGGACATAATCTTCCATCTGACCGTTATTGAATTTCTCATAAGCGACCAGATCGAAGTAACCGGTGCCGGTCAGGCCGAAGAGGATGGTCTTTTCTTCACCGGTTTCTTTGCAGCGCAGTGCCTCGTCGATGGCGCCCTTGATGGCATGGGAGCTTTCCGGTGCGGGCAGGATGCCTTCCACCCGGGCGAACTGCACCGCCGCTTCGAAGACTTCTGTCTGCCGGTAGGAGCGGGCTTCCATATAACCATCATCATAAAGCTGGGAGAGGATCGGGCTCATTCCATGATAGCGCAGGCCGCCGGCATGGTTCGGAGCAGGAATATAATCACATCCCAGCGTGTACATCTTTGCCATCGGGCAGACCTTTCCGGTATCCGCGAAGTCATAGGCATAAACGCCGCGGGTAAAGCTCGGACAGGAAGCCGGTTCGACCGCAATGATACGGTAATCCTGTTCACCGCGCAGTTTTTCACCCATGAACGGAGCAATCAGACCGCCGAGGTTGGAGCCGCCGCCCGCACAGCCGATGATGATATCAGGTTTTACACCGATTTTGTCAAATGCGGCCTTGCTCTCCAGACCGATCACGGACTGGTGCAGCAAAACCTGGCTCAGTACCGACCCGAGGACATAGCGGTAGCCGGGATTGGAGACAGCCACTTCCACTGCTTCAGAGATCGCGCAGCCCAAAGAACCGTTTGTACCCGGATGTTCCGCGTTGATCTTGCGCCCGATATTTGTATCCATGGAAGGAGACGGGGTGACGGAAGCACCATAGGTGCGCATCACTTCACGGCGGAAAGGCTTCTGTTCATAGGAAACCTTCACCATGAAGACCTTGCAGTCCAGTTCAAAATAGGAACAGGCCATGGAAAGCGCAGTACCCCACTGGCCGGCACCGGTTTCAGTCGTAACACCCTTCAGTCCCTGCTTTTTGGCATAGTAAGCCTGGGCGATCGCGGAGTTCAGCTTATGGGAACCGGATGTGTTGTTGCCTTCAAATTTATAATAGATCCTGGCAGGGGTCTGCAGCTTCTTTTCCAGACAGTACGCGCGGACCAGCGGTGAAGGACGATACATTTTGTAGAAATCATAAATCTCCTGCGGGATCGGAATAAACTGTGTATCATTGTCCAGTTCCTGTTTGACCAGCTCTTCGCAGAACACCGGATAAAGCTCTTCAGCCTTCAATGGTTCTCTGGTTCCGGGATTGATGAGCGGTGCGGGTTTATTTTTCATATCCGCACGCAGGTTGTACCACGCGGTCGGCATCTCATTTTCATCGAGATATGTTTTGTAGGGAATTGTATTGTCAGACATAAGATTTTCTCCTTGATTTATTATTTTGCTGTTCAGGGCACCCAGCAGACAATTTCCTTTCATAATTTGTTTCTGCTCCTGTCGGATGTCCCGGACATCAGATGATTTTTATAGAACGATAAGTGCCGTCAGGCTTTATTTATGGATCGGGACATGTGCTGCACTGCAGCCGGAAACCAAAAACTGATGATTACTGATCTTCTTCGGCGCCCGGCGCCAGCTTAATGAAAAATAAAACATAAAAACTCCATACCTTTCGGTTAAAAAAACAGCCCGGCAATCTAAAAAACTGATTGCCGGGACAGGTTATTTCAAAACAGCCTGCGGTGCCACCCCGCTTGGCATCTTCCGATGCCCGCTCTTGCATACCATCATATGCCGCCCTTTGTTCACGGAGAGTCCGCGCTCCGTCTTCCATACTCAGAAATAATATTTTCCTTTCCGGTCGCCCTCAGAAGCCCATTCAATATATACATTCTCTTCCGCACTCTCACCACCGGCGGTTCTCTGTAAAGACAAGCGGTAAAATTTACTTACACTTCTTCAACGGTTTATATTGTTAAAAAGTTTATAAATCCGCTTTTCAAATTTGTCAATAAAATTTCAGAATTTGCAGAAAAGAATTGCTTTTTTATCAGTTATAATTAATCCAAAGTAGAACTTTGGATTAATTTCGGAGGTTTTATGTATTCCATCAAACGGCATATTGAACCTGTCGTTGAAAGACGGGCAAAGAACAGCAAAGCAATTCTTCTCACCGGTCCCCGTCAGGTGGGAAAATCAACTTTATTCAACCATCTGTTCAGCGGTGCAAATCAGGTTACTTTTGATGACGACCTGACACTGGCTCAGGCAGAAACGGACATAAACCTGTTTTTACTGAATAATCCGATTCCGCTGATGATCGATGAAGTACAAAAGTGTCCCTCCATCTTCAACAGATTAAAAATCATTCTTGACAAAAGTGATCGCCTCTCCTGCTTTTTTCTGACAGGCTCGCAAAAAATGCAGATCATGGAAAATGTCAGTGATTCCCTTGCCGGCAGGATCTCCATCATGGAACTGGACGGACTATCCCTGCGTGAAATCAATGAAATAAACTTCAACAGGCATTTTGTTCCCTCGCAGGAATATATTCAGGAACGTGAAAAATGTCTTAAACCATATTCCGAAAATTTATGGAATACGATCCACCGCGGCAGTTATCCCGAACTTTACGCAAATCCGGAGCGGGAATGGATCGATTATTATCAGTCTTACGTACGGACTTACCTGGAAAGGGATGTAAACCGTCTGATCAAAACAAAGAATTACACAACATTTGTACGCTTTTTAACCGCTGCAGCAGCCAGAACAGGGCAGATTTTAAATTACGCAAACATCGCCTCCGAACTCAGTGTTTCGGAAGTGACAGTGAAAGAATGGATATCTATCCTCGAAAGAAGCGGTATCATTTATCTGCTCAAACCATATTCTTCAAATGTATTAAAGCGTGCCATCAAAGTACCAAAACTGTATTTTCGCGATACCGGATTGTGCTGCTACCTTACAAGGTGGCTGACCCCGGAAACATTAAAGAACGGTGCCATGGACGGACCGATTTTTGAAACCTTTGTCTTGAATGAAATCCTGAAATCTTATACCAATGAAGGGATGGATTTTGATTTTGATGTTTTTTACTATAACGGGAAAGATAAAAAAAGGAAAAATGATAAAGGAAAAATTGTAAATGCTGAAGGAGAAATAGACCTGATCATTCAGGAAAACGGTATATTATATCCGATCGAGATCAAAATGTCAGCCATGCCGAAAACCGATATGGCGGCTGAATTCGATGTTCTTGATGGGATCCCCGATAAAAAGAGAGGTATCGGAACGATTATCTGTCTGGCCGACAGGAAACTCTATCTCCGGGAGAATCTCATAGCTTTGCCTTTGGATTATATCTAAAGAGTGTTGATTTACTCGCTTTAAACAGAAAGCGAACTGTTATCGCTGACCGGTTAAAAAGGTTTAACCTTATTTTATTCCTAATATTCAAATATAAATAATTCCATTGGGAATAAAGTTGAGAATAATGTTTTGATAAAAAAACCTCTGAACGCAAGGAGACAAAAAATCATTTCCGAGATGCGTGATAATCCAAATGTAACAA
>CACYHU010000150.1 GCA_902774215.1 uncultured Chloroflexota bacterium | reverse complement strand
GCGGCGGGCTTTCTCTATAAAAAATTACAGGCAAATAATCGGAATACTACATCACATCTTATCTGCCTAATTAATATATTATAACAGTTAATTTCTTTATGTGCAGATGTTCAGACCCGCCGATTTTTATCTTGACTTATCTGTTCATTAATGATAAGATAAGATATGATAAGATAAATAAAGAGGAAGCTTATGATATATCAGGAAAGTGAAACAGCAGAACTGAAATCAAAAGTAACGGATGATATAAAGAAGGAAATTATCGCCTTTGCAAACAGCGAGGGAGGTATCATTTATATCGGCGTCAATGATGATGGCTCTGTATGCGGAATCAGCGATACAGATGGCACTGCTCTCCAAATCAGCAATATGATCAGGGATAATATCAAGCCAGACCTGAGCCTTTTTGTGCATTATGAGACAATCAGCACAGATGGAAAAGAAATTTTGAAAGTAACTGTTCAGCGCGGGACAGAAAGGCCTTATTATCTTTCCGGGAAAGGTTTACGCCCGGCAGGAGTCTATATCCGTCAGGGTTTTTCAGCAGCACCTGCCTCTGATTTTGCGATCCGTCAAATGATCAAGGAAACAGATGGCGACAGTTTTGAAGAAATGCGTTCCCTGAACCAGGAGCTGAGCTTTCAGTCTGCCGAGAGGGAATTTGAACTGAGGAAAGTCAGTTTTGGAGAAGTTCAGAAAAAAACACTCGGTGTTATCGGGCAGGATGGATTGTATACAAATCTGGCACTGCTTCTTTCTGACCAGTGTCCTCATACAATAAAAGCAGCTGTTTTTGAAGGAGAAAATCAGGATTGTTTTAAAAATCGTAAGGAATTAACGGGATCCCTGTTCGAACAAATGAATGATGCTTATACATTTATTGATTTTTATAATGAAAACAAGGCGAGTTTTGACAAGTTATATCGTATCGATCACAAAAGCTATCCGGATACCGCTGTCAGAGAGACCTTGCTGAATTGTCTGGTTCACCGGGAATACGGGATCAATTCGAGTACCCTGATCAGTATTTATTCCAACCGGATCGAATTTACTTCAATCGGCGGACTGCTGACCGGGATCACGATGAGGGATATCATGATGGGAATTTCAGCCTGCAGAAATCCGAAGCTTGCACATATTTTTTACCGTCTGTCCTTAATCGAGGTTTATGGTACCGGTATTCAAAAAATAACAGGAGCTTATCGAGACTATCCTGTCAAACCAGCGATTGAAACAAGCGACAATGTTTTCAAAGTGACTCTGCCGAATATAAATAAGGTGCCTGCTCAGCTGATAAGAGAGGAAAAAGGTTTTTCCAATAATGAGGATACGTCAGAAAAAATCATAAATTATCTGCGGGAAAATGGATCCATAAGCCGCAGGGATGTTGAGCATTTGCTGAACACCAGTCAGGCTTCCGGAGCCCGTTTGCTTAAACATATGGTCAGCAGCGGCGCTTTGGAACAATATGGTTCTGCCAGAGCCACACGGTATCGGCTGAATCAGAAGAATTATAGGTAACAGCCTCAACAACTAAAAAAATCTCGTTTACTTTATTCTGACATATTTTTGATTCATTTGGCTTATCAGAAATTGTCATTGCCAGTTCTAACTCGTTTGTCAGAAATATTATTTTTCCAAACGTGGTAGAAGATAACAAAAAAGAGTGGAAAGGTTTTTAAGGTTTCCACTCTTTTTAATTTCGGGATCCGGTGCGGATCAGAACAGCTGGCGCTTGGCGCGTTCCTTTTCAGCGGCTTCATCGTCCTTCGGGTACCACATGGGATCCACGAAGCGGACGGAGCAGGCATCGCCCTGTGCAAAGCGGACACGGTGGGGCGTCTGGATCTTGACCATCTGCTCGCCGACCGGGACCAGATATTCGGTGCGGTCCGTCAGGAAGATGCGCTTCTCGATACGGGATTTGAATCCATCTTCCGTCGCCGGGAGCAGCTCGATCTCATTCGGACGGGTCGCAACGACCATTTCAGGAGCGGCGTCTTTCGGGATATCCAGGCTGATCGCCTGTGTGTGATCGCCCTTCGGATAAACCTTTCCTCCCTGGACATCAACATTGATGAAGGTGGATTCCCCGAGGAAGTTATGCACGAAGCGGTTGACCGGTTTATTATAAAGGTTTTCCGGTGTATCGATCTGCATGATCTTCCCCATGTCGCAGACCATCATGCGATCGGAGATCGCCATGGCTTCGGACTGGTCATGTGTCACGAAGATAATGGTGAACCCGAATTCGCGCTGGAGCTCCTTGATCTCAAAGCGCATGGTCTCGCGCAGCTTCGGGTCCAGGTTGGACAGCGGTTCATCCAGGAGCATGACCTTCGGGTTTGTGACGATGGCGCGGGCCAGCGCGATGCGCTGCTGCTGACCGCCGGAGAGGTCGCTCGGGTAGGTCGTTTCCAGACCGGTGAGACTGGTATGCTTCAAGGCTTTATTGACGCGTTCGGTCACTTCGGCATTGGAAACTTTCTGAATGCGCAGCGGGAAGGCTACGTTTTCGAAGACATTCATGTGCGGCCAGACCGCAAAAGCCTGGAACACCATGCCGAGGCCGCGCTCTTCCGGTGGAACATAGAGGTTCTTTTCGGAGCTGGAAACCAGACGTCCGCAGAGCTCGATCTCGCCTTCCGTGAGGTCTTCAAAACCCGCGATCATACGCAGGGTGGTGGACTTGCCGCAGCCGGACGGGCCAAGGAAGGAGAAACATTCCCCTTCATGGACGGCAAGGTTGAAATTGTCAACAGCTACGATGTCGCCAAGGGTCTTGGTGGCAAAACGTTTGGTTACATTGCGCAGGATAACCTGATCAGCCATTGTTTATACCCCCTTCCGTTCTTTGGTGATCTCGGTGACGATCGTGTTCAGGATGATGATGATCACGATGGCGACGGAGGCCAAAGCAGCTGCCTGCGGGATCATACCCGCGTCACGCAGACTGTAGATCTTGACACCCAGCGTCATGGTCTTCGGGCCATAGAGCAGGATGGATGTTGTCACTTCACGCATGGCAGGCAGGAAGATCAGGAAGAAGCCTGAAACCATAGCCGGGCGGATCAGCGGGAGCGTGATATCCGACAGGGACTCCGTATGCGAAGCACCGCAGACCCGGGCTGCCTCTTCCAGCGATGAGTGGACCTGCAGCAGAGCCGCGGAGCTGGTCTTCATGGAGAAGGAGAGGTAGCGGGCGATATAAGCGATCAGGATGATCCACAGCGTGTTATACAGCGAGATCCCGAAAATCGCACCGGACCAGGCAAGAATCACGCCGATGGAAAGCACGGTGCCCGGGATGGAATAAGGCAGAACGGAAATAACTTCCAGAACTTCCTTCCCTTTCGGTTTGATCTTCTGCACCACATAAGCGACCAGCGTTCCGAGGAACATACTGATAATACCGGCGCTGATGGAGAGGATCAGGGAGTTCTTGATGGAATCCAGTGTCCCGTTCATGTTGAAGACCTTCTGGTACTGGGCAAAGGTGAAGTTCTCGAATTTCAGCGGCAGGCCGTAGGCCTTGATGAAGGAGATGAGGAAGATCATTACCAGCGGGACCAGCACGATCAGGACCAGGGTGAAGATCGCCAGGATCAGGAGCGGGATCTTCGCGCCGCGCAGCTTGATGAGCGTCGGGCGCATGGATTTACCCTTGATGATGTCATAGGAACCTGAAGAAAGTATCTTATTCTGCAAAATCAGCGCAAGGGCGACCACAACCACCAGCATGACGGAAAGCGCCGCGCCCTGCCGGATGCCTTCAAAGGATCCGGTCGAGTTGTAAATAACCGCGTAAATACGCGTCGGCAGGGTGTATATTCCCTGGGCGTAACCCAGAATGGAAGGAACACCGAAGTGAGCCAGGGATGTGGTCAGGATCAGCAGCGCACCGGCGGAGATGGAGGGCTTCATCAGCGGGAGAGTGATCTTCCAGATGACGGTACCCTGTTTGGCACCGGCGATACGGGCGGATTCTTCCAGTGTCGGGTCCATGCGTTCCAGAGCGGAAACCACCTGCATGAAGACGAAGGGGAAGTAGTAGGAGACTTCCACAAAGACAATGCCCCAGATGGTGTTGATGTTGAAGGGCATTTGGGAGAGGCCGAAGGTCGTACGCAGCCATTTGTTCAAATAACCGGAGCGTCCGTTCAGCAGCAGATCCCAGGCCATGGCACCAAGGAAGGGCGGGAACATATAAGGAATGTTAAACAGCGCCCGCATCAGGCCTTTCGCCGGAATGTCGGAACGACCCAGCAGCCAGGCGTAAAACACACCCATGATCGTTCCGATGATCGTCGTCAGGATGGCGATCTGGACCGTGTTCCACATGGCGGAAAGGTTCTTGGAATCTGTCATCTGAGTGGTGAACAGATCCAGCGAGAATTTGCCTTCAAAGAAAAAGGCGTTGTAAATGATCATGAAGATAGGGATCACAACAATGATCAGCAAAAGGATAAAGCAGACCACTGTCAGGATGCCATCCATGTTTAGTTTGCGTTCGTTATCTTTAGCGGCCGGCATGGCTTATGCTCCTTTCCCGAAAAGACTGAATTTCTTCTTTTTTCCGCTTTCAACAACAGCAGCTGCCTGTTCCGGCGGTTTCGGATCATAATAATGCGGGTTGAGGAATGTGACACCGATTTCCTCTCCTTCTTCCGGCGTACCGTAAAGACGGGCTGCCAGCATGTCCTGCTGCACACGGATCTCTTTTTGCCCCAGTCTGAGGAAATAGTTGTATTCGCTTCCAAGGAAAATACGGCTGCTGACCTTTGCACGGAGCGGGGACTGTTTATCAAACACCACGTCGTTCAGGCGGACTCCCAGCTCTTTGCCGGCAATATTTTCATTCCCGGGATTCAATTCCGCAGGAAGCGGCAGTTTTTCTCCGCAGTCCAGCGCATATTTTCCACCCATGGAAACTACCGGGATGAAATTGGAAACACCGATAAATTCAAAAACAAAACGGTTTGCAGGGTTCAGGATGATCTCTTCATCCGAACCAAACTGGCAGAGGCTTCCATCCGGCTGCATGATCGCCATCTTGTCACAGAGCTGCAGGGCAGACTGCTGGTCATGGGTGATATAAAGGATGGTCGCACCCAGACGGTTCTGGATCATGCGGATCTCCAGCAGCATTTCTTCACGGAGTTTTGCGTCCAGGTTGGTGATCGGTTCATCCATCACGACGACGTCAGAATCGGTAACCAGCGCACGGGCGATCGCGACGCGCTGCTGCTGCCCGCCGGAAAGCTGGCTGGGCAGGTGGTTGGCATATTCCGTCATGCGGACCTGTTCCAGCGCATGCATGGCGCGCTGTTTGATCTCGTCCTTGGGACGGCGCTGTTTTTTCAGCGGGTAAGATACATTTTCAATTACGGTCATGTGCGGCCAGACCGCGTAATCCTGAAAGACAATACCGATGTTTCGCTTTTCAGCCGGTACATTGATGTGCTTCTTTGCGTCAAACAGTACCTTATCTCCAACGGTGATCGTACCTGTTTCCGGCTTGTTCAAGCCAAGCAGAGCACGAACCAGGGTGGTTTTTCCGCATCCGCTTGGTCCGACCAGACAGACGATCTGACCGCTCTGCACCTCAAGCGAGAAGTCTTTCAGAACCATATGGCCGCCGTAACCGACCGTTATGTTCTCAAAGCGTACATTTGCCATAAACATTTCCTTTCTGAAACAGTCAGGTGTGAGAGGCGAGATGCAAAACTATAAAAGCAAGAAGTACAGGCGGCTGAAAACCTGTCTGTACTTCATTATGTGTTTTTTCTTCACCCCTCAATATGTTCAGGGTTTCAATTTATAAGGTCAGCAGTTCACTGACTGCTGACCACTAACCACTGATAACTATTTATTGAAGATCTGGTTGAACTGATCCAGATAGTTGCCGGTGTTTTCAGCAAGGTCGTTGAAATCAACAGGGAGGTTGATGGCAGCGATGGAGGATGTATCCACATTCATTTCAACATCGTCGCGGACGGAGACCAGATTGTTGGCGACGAGAAGTTCCTGACCTTCCTTGGAGAGGATGAAGTCATAGAGCTTCTGAGCGTTTTCAACGTTCTGGCTGTCGGTGAAGATGCCCAGCGGGCTGGTCATGGTGATGACATCTTCTGAGGTGTAGTGGAATGCCATCGGGGAACCTTCAGCGATCAGGTTTGCGGAAACGTAGTCAAGGCAGATACCAACGTCGTAGGAACCGGCGGCAACAGTGTTGTGGGTGGCGGTGGTGCCGGATTCGAGTTCGATGCCGTTGTCACGCAGGGCTTCGAAGAAAGCAGGACCGTATTTTTCGTTCTGCATCATGGCTGCCATCCAATATTTGGTGGTGGAAGCCTGGGCAGGATCGGTCATGACGAGCATCCCTTTCCATTTCGGATCAAGCAGGTCGTTCCAGGTTTTCGGGGCATCAGCTTCATCCACGTTCAGGGTGGACCAGGCAATACCCATGGTTACCAGACGGGCGGCGGTGTAGTAGCCATCCGGATCGATGTAGGTTTCAGCAATGTGATCAGCTTCGGGTGAGGAATAAGTCTGAAGCCAGCCGGCGGCTTTGAATTCTTCATAGTCGGAGGGATCGCCGGTCCAGATGATGTCAGCTTCGATTTTGCCGGCCTGAGCTTCGGTGGTGACTTTGGTGATCACTTTACCACCGGAAGCGTAGTAATATTCCATGTCAATGTCAGGATATTTGGCTTCAAAAGCCTTTTCAATTGCCATCAGCTGGTCTTCCTGCATGGAAGAGTAGAGCATGACTTTGCCATCCGCATAAACAGCCGCGGTGCAGAACAGCACACAGAGTGCCAGAACAAGAACAAACATTTTTTTCATAAGTTTTCTCCTTTTTGTTTATTTTCTTCAATAAACCT
>CACYHU010000149.1 GCA_902774215.1 uncultured Chloroflexota bacterium | reverse complement strand
GAATAGTCGAAGTCATTGAAAACGACCACATCGGATCTTGTCAGCGTCAGCCCGACACCGCCCGCGGCAACCGTACAGACGATGACTTTCCTCTCCCCGCTTTGGAACTTTTCCACCGCCAGCTGTCTTTCAGCCTCGGACACATCTCCCGTGATCCTCACGCAGATACCGCTGAATTTTTCACAAATCTTATCAGCTGCATCAAGATAACAGGTATAGGCGACCACAGATTTCCCGTTTTCAAGCAGATCGGAGATCAGAGCGCATGTTTTTTCGGTTTTTCCCAGAGCCACTGCCTGTTTCATTCTGCCGAGCATGGCCAAAGCCTGATTACTGTCATCATCCTGACTGGTAAGGTATTTGTTCAGCAGACGGTCATAATCCCGAAGGTCTGCTTCTACAGGAATATAGGACCGCAGCTTCTGCGGCATATCGAGGATGTTTTCGATCCGTCTCCGCAGCAGACATTTGCCCAGTCTCTTGTTCAGCTCCTCCTGGTTGGTTGATCCGTCATACTCCCAGCCGAAAGAATTCCTCGCCGCTCCGCAGTATCGGTTCGCGAAAGCGAACCAGTTCTTTGAAAGCGGAGAGTCAACCATCTTCAGAAGCATGAAGATATCCTTGGTTTTGTTTGTAATCGGTGTGCCGGTAAGCAGGTAAACATTGGGAACAGTCTTAGCGATTTCAAGCGACAGACGGCTGCGGATGCTGCCGGGAGCTCCTTTCGCGTTGACCGCTTTGCAGTAATGCGCTTCATCAAAAACAACGACAGAAAAATCGGATGCCCATTGGGATACGAAGATCTCCCTGTGCACACATCGCAGGCTGTCGTAATTGACAACCGCCCATTCAGCGTTATTTTTCAGATCATCGCTGACAGTTTTGCTGCTGATCACACAGATATTCTCTTCCGGAATTCCGAATTTCATGATCTCGTTCCTCCAGTTCAGCTTCAGGGATGCCGGTGTCACGATAAGCTTTCGTCCCTTTGTCCCGTACGCGGCAAGGATCGCGGTAAAAGTCTTCCCAAGCCCCATCGTATCCGCGAGGATATATTTATGATTTTTCAGGAGAACCGCCGCTCCCGACACCTGGTGCGGATAAGGCCTGAACGATGATCCTTCCGGGATTTCCGGTACAAAACCCGCGATATCAGGATCTTTATAGAATCCGGAAGGCAGGATCTCATTCATTGGATAAGGCTTTTTCTCCGCAGTTTTTGCGTCAAATAATTCAGGCTGAACCGGGATCATCCCATCCATTCGTGAAAAAGGACAATCAATTCCGTGGCTTTCACAGTATTTCTGATAGATCGAAATCAGGGAAGAACATTCAAAGTACATACCCCCGACGCTGCATTCGGCAAACATTTTGACGAGTGAGGGAAAGCTTTGGATATCCACATCCCAGGTTTTGTTTTCACGGCAGAAGCGCCTGCCATTTTGAGGAACAGCGGATTTCAGGATAGAAACAGCGGCTTCGTTGTATTTGAAATAAATCGCAGCCCGATTATCCTTTACGGAAGCGACATTGATTTTCAGGTAACCAGAGTTCATTTTGTGCCTTCTTCAAATAGTATTCAGTAAGTGTCAGTTCCGGTTTTTTTCATCCTAACAGAGCATATTCTTTTTGAAACCGACTTTACAAATTTTTGGAAAACTGTTCCCGGTTCTCTTTCAGGATCGCTACCACATCCGCCACGGTGATTCCGCATTTGAAAGATGTATATCCGATGCTCATGTTTTTGCTCAATTCAATCACTTTTGACCGGACTGGTTCGCTGACCGATACAGGCTCTTTTTTTATCCTGGCCTGGGAATAGGCCAGAAAAGTGTTGTTCCCCAGAAATCTTTTTCTGGATCTGGGCATGGACCGGGAGCCCATGTCTTCCCAACTAGGGAAAAGGTAAATATCTTCTGGTATGTTTTTCATTCCTTGAAGGGTTGTCGATGATAATGGGATCCATCTGTCGCACCAGCTTTCCATCCGCCATTGCAGCTCATCCCTCAGGTTTTCACAATGATCTCCGGTTACATCTCGGATCTGATCGAGATTGACAAATGGCCAGAGTTCCGGCGTGTCAAGCCAGTTTTCTTCCTGATAATTCTCAGCGTTAGGCAGCGAAGCAAGCTGCTTTACGATTACATTCTGGAAATTCCGGGCTCTTGCACCCTTGAGACAGGCCGGATTGGATTCTTTCAGGTAGCGGATCCTGAGTTTCAGGCACAGCCGGTCCAATGTCCGAGGAATTCCATTGGCGTAAAACCTGAGATCAAAGCAGCGCCGGTAAGCTTCGCTGATTCCCCGTGAAGAATGCCGGCCCCTGCATGTTTCAGAAGCCTGTTCGAAACATCCCGATTCCAGACTTTTCTTTTCTTCTGTCGTGTAATATCCGCTTGTTGCTTCAAATTCAAAGCGATCGTTTCTCATTTTTTCTCTCCTGTTTTGTCTGGAAAACGGATTTACTCCTCACCGATCGAGTCTTCGATCTCCCCGATAAAGTGAGCGAGCATGCATCCCTGGCAGTAATTTACGGTTTTGAAATCAAAGATCCTTTCATCCCGGCATTTATGGCAGGTCCGATCCGCGATACGATAAAGATTGGAAAGCCGGATCGACTCATTTTCGCCCCTGGACAGGAGTTCCAGTTCGATGTGCTTATCCGTATTCTGGCTTTTTGCCATGGAATCTGCGAGAAGCAGATAATCTGCCACGGAATCAAAGGTCTCAAACGGCTCACCTTCATCCGGATCATCCGCAGCATCGCAGAAATAATCCGATTGGTTAACACTCCCCTTTTTATTTCCTGAATCCTTTTCTTTCCGTGAGTCCCTGCTTTCGGAACGGATCCGCGCGATATCTTCTTCAGGAATGCCGGTCGTCCGCAGAATATCCTCATCATTTTTGAGACTCGCGGGGTCCGTATTTGTCTGAAGCGCGATTTCCCGGATCATCTCATCGCGTTCCTTGATCGCTTTGGCAAGTCGGTTTTCAAACTGTTCCGGGGTAACCTTCCCGGCACATGCGGCTTCGATCATCTCAAGTTTTGTCGGCAGATCATAGGTTTTCTCAAGCAGGATTTTCAAAATCCTGAAACAGGCATCGTGGAATTGAAGTCTTCCGTCCCAGAAAAATTTCTGGACCTGCTCCGGAAATGCTGAAAAGATTTTTTCAATGGAATGGCTGAGGCGGATCAGGTCATCTTCTGTCAACCGGTCATGGCCGACAAGATCCGTAAAGACACGCAGCCGCTTTTCGGGGCTGTCCGCAAAAAGATTCCTGAATCGGATGATGGCGGTGATCATCGTTTCATCATAGGGAAAAGCCGGAAGGATCACCAGATCACGAAGTTCCGGACACGCCTGTTCAGCTTTCAATTCACCGGTTGAGGGATCTACCCCTTTCAGAAGGCGGATGTACTGCGCAGCGGCGCTGATCTTTTCTCTTCCCGGAACAGCGTTTAATTTGTCGACAGCCTCGAGTGCCTTTTCCTCAGTCGGGTAAAGAAGCAGGAACGATGCGATCGTTTTTGAAAACGGCAGTTCCCTGGCGTTGAAATGAATCCGGATGACATCCGGGAAACTGTTGACAACAGTTCTGACATTCTCCAGAAAGTCCGCCATTTCCCTGGGTTCACGGATATCAAGGCTTTCCGCGCGGCATATCGTGTCTTCCCGGTCTTCTTCCTTTTTGATAGACAGCAGCCCTTCGATGATACGGGAATTGGAATCCCATCCATTTTTTTCAAGCCATTTGGCGGAAGCTTCATCAAGCATGGTAAGCTTGCTGAAAAGTTCTGCTTTGTATTTGGATATGCCGATCCTCGCTTTGACTCCTTCGATTTCGTTGAAGCTGCAGTCATCGAACATTCGTCTGAAAAGTCTCGCTGTTTCATAAGTTGACAGGTTGGAACGCTGAGAGTTGCTGATGTAATTCAGGACTTTTTCCTCGAGGTTGGCTTTGTCCGGATCAACGGTAGGATCGATATACACCGGCACTGTTTCGAGGCCCGCTTCGATCGCCGCGGAAAGGCGGTGGTCTCCGTCAATAACTACGTATTTTCCTTCAGTGTTCTTTCTCGTGACACAGAGCGGATCATGGACGCCCATGATGCGTATTGATTTTGACAATTCATTGAACATATCCTGACTGTAAGAGCGGTTGTGTTCGGCAGAATATCTGCTGTGTACAATTTCATTGGTTGGTACTATCGCATATTCCATTTTTTATGTCTCCTTGGTTTAATAAATACAAAACTGGCATGCTGTTGTTCAATGAAATTTCATTCCCTGTCAAATTTCTGTGAAACACATCGTCAAATCGTAAAATCAGCCTTGAGGAGATCCGTTAATTCTGTATTCCTCCGCACAGCCTTTTTGTTCGCGAGGGCGCAGCGGATAGCCTCTCTTTCCCCGATCAGCACGACAGCCTTCCTGGCGCGGGTGACAGCTGTATAGAGCTGCTTCCGCACGGCGTTCGCTGAATTTGACCGGTCCAGAACGACAACCGCGGCCTCCGTTTCCGACCCCTGGGCTTTGTGGATGGTAATGGCATACGCCAGTGTCAGGTCCCGTGCCTGGTTTCTTGAATAAGCGACGGTTCTTGCGTAATCCGGGAAATAAACGCTGATGATGTCATGCTCAATGCTGCTGATATAACCGATATCTCCGTTATAGACCATGAGAGAATAATTGTTGGATGTCTGCATCACTTTATCTCCCGGTCTGAAAGTCCGCTCTCCAATGGCATAATCGCTTTGGAAAGAATATGTTTTCGGATTCAGCTTCTCACGCAGCATCGCGTTGATCTTTCCGGTGCCTGAGTTTCCGATATTCACCGGGGTCAGGATCTGGATATCCTTTACCGGATCGAATCCGAACCTTCCGGAAAGTTCATCAATGACACCGGAAATCATTCTCGATCCTTCCTGAGCGGATCCGCATTCAAAGAAAAAGAAATCATCGGTCCGAAGACCGAATTTTCCCGCGCACATCGGAAATTCACCCGCATTGATACGATCGGCGTTTATCACGATGCCCGAAGCGGTATCCTGCCTGTAAATCTTTGACAGCCGTGTAACCGGGATGCATCCTGACGCGATCATATCCGCGAAGAAATTACCCGGGCCAACCGGCGGCAGCTGGTTTTCATCTCCGATAAACACGATTCGCGCACAGGGTGAAACCGCTTCGAGAAGGGATTGTGCGAGACAGATATCGATCATGGAGGATTCATCGATGATAAGGAGGTCATAAGGAAGGCGGTTCGCACTGTTCATGAGGAATTTTTCCTCGCTGCCTGTTGCCTTGAGAAGACGGTGAAGTGTTTCCGGACGTTTGCTGTCGTCGGCATCGCGTCCGGCAAATATCGCGCTGTCGAGTCTCCGGGCGGCTCTGCCTGTAGGTGCTGCGGCTTTGCAGAGCAGCCCCGCGTTCTCAGCCGCCTCATAAATAATTTTGGTAATAAAGGATTTTCCGGTTCCGGGACCGCCAGTAATGATGCTCAGCGGCTTCTCAAATACGGTCCAAACTGCCTTTCTCTGTTCCGGGGAAAGCTCTTCCTCCTGCCGGAACATCTGCATCGGCGAACTGTATGGATTCTGGGCGGGGCTGCGGTGAATGGTATACAGAAGGGAAGAAACGCTGCTTTCGACGCGCCTCATATCTGCCCGGTACAGATATCTTTTCCCGCTGATGTACGCCTGGTGCCTGACATGAAGTTTCCCGATCGCGTCCCTGTACGCGTTTCTGAATGAACCGGTGATATCCATGGAAAGCCCAGGCAGATTTGTCACGAAGGAGAGCACTCCGGATTCGAGTGAAAAAACATGTCCCGCGGCAGTATCCAGCCTCAGTTTGTACATGATGGCAGACGCGAACCTGTCAGCGGAATCGGCGTAATATCTGCCGTTTTTCACCAGAAGGTTGTCGATCATTTCTATCGGGATCTCGGGACAGGCAAGCGTAAATGAATAGGGATCTGAATTAAAAATACTTTCGGTTTTTCTTCCGAACCGGTCCGCCAGATTTGACGCCTGCTTATCCGGAAATCCTGCCCTGATGAGAAAAGAATACGCTTCATGAATACAGATCACCTCTGTAACGGCGTCCCGAATGGATTTTCTGACATTTTCTCCCACACCGGGAATAGTGACCGATGCGAACCTGTCAGGCGCGTCCATAATCTCACGAACTGTGTTCAGCCCGTATGCTGCAATGATCTTGTCTATTGTTTTCGGCCCGCAGCCACTGACATTGAGCCCGAGCAGAAACTGCCGGATTTCCGCTGTGCTGGTAAACTTCTGTACGGAAAAACTGTCTGCTTTGATTTCAAGCGATTCATATCCTGAAGCGCTGTCGGTATATATCTGATATGTACCGTTTACCCTGACAGGCATACCTACTGATATGCCGGGGAAAAAGCCTGCGCAACGAATGCTGTCTCCGAGGCTGTCCACGCCGCTGAATACAGCGAAATCCCGTACGGTCCCCTCATTCGGAATCAGAATCGTCTTTACATGAAGATCCATTGTGACAAGCTGATTTACCATTTGTCTGTAAGAATTCATTCTGTTTGTCCCCCTCTGATCTGTTAAATACAAAACTATGGTCTGGTTGAAACTGAAAAATTCTCCTCACAAAAATAACAATAAGTATTTCTAACTAGAGTATTTCCAAGAAAGCATCCGGAAATCCTGATTTTCAGGGGCTGATGGAGGCAAAATCAAAGGATGATATATAATATGAGGGCCGATTGGAGAAAAGTCTGATGAACATCCTGGTACTGAACGGAAGTCCCCGGCATGACGGGAATACAGAAACACATATCGAAGCTTTCAAACGCGGAGCGGAGGACAGCGGTCACACTGTCGAGGTGATTTCTGTGGGCCGTATGCGTATCCGACC
>CACYHU010000148.1 GCA_902774215.1 uncultured Chloroflexota bacterium | reverse complement strand
GGAAGATGCTTTCCATTCGATTTCGACGTGGTACAATTCAATAGACAACAGTGATTTTCGGACAAGATAACCGGGGAGGAGCAGATGAAAGTTCCTGTCGTGATCCAAATGCAGCCGGGGGAGAACGGTGCAGCGGCGCTGTGTATGATCCTTGGATATTATAAACGTTTTGTATCTCTATCGGAAATGCGGGAGAAATGCGTCCAATCGAGGAACGGAGTGAGTCCGGATCAGATCATCAGGACAGCGAATGAATATGGATTGGACGGGCATATCACCGTCATTGACATTACCGGACTTAAAAAAGAGTGCTTCCCGGTTATGGTGATCTGGAAGAAAAAATATTATGCCATTGTCCGATCGATCCGTCACAATATTGTCTCGATCACAGATCCGGCAAAGGGTGAATACCGAATGACTGTTGAAAAGTTTCTCACTCTTTACAGCGGAAAAGCGATCTTTTTCGAGAAAAACGCCGCCTTCAGAACCGCCGGGAAGAGGGAATCTCTTTTCAGCCTGATCAGTGACCGCGTGATGCGCCTGAAAAAGACTTTTGCCGCGCTCACCGCTTTGACTCTCATCTGTGTCGGACTGAATCTCGCGATGGCAAATCTTTCCAGGTTGATCCTTGACTCCCATCTTGGTCCCGGACGTTCGGAGGAAGAGAATGCAGCAGGATTCGCGGTACTTTTTCTTTACCTGCTTTTTATCCTTTTGTACGCGGTCTCCGGAATTTTAAAAACCCGTCTGATGAACAAAGCCAGCAGAAACGCATCAGCAGTATCGGGAAGCCGGCTGTTTAAAAAAATGACCGGCCAGCCCATGCGTTTTTTTGAATTGTACAGTACAGGGGAGCTGATCTCGCGTTTTGACAGTAATGTTACGCTGGATAATTCTATAATACGGATATTGGTGCCCAGAACGATCGATGCTGTTATGACGGTCATCTATATTGTGGCTCTGTTCCGTTACAATTCCGTTATCGCTGCAGTATGTCTTTTGCTTGTTCTCGTCAACATTGCAGTGACACTTCTGGTTCAGGAAAGGAATGCCATTGCCTACAGAAGTATGGCTACCAGTACCGGTACGGTCAACACATCTCTCCTCAACGGGATGAACATGATCGAAACGATCAGGTCAACCGGAGCAGAGCGCTCCTTTTATAATATGTGGTATGAATCACAGACAAAATTTAATGAAAATAAGATGACGAGCGCACAAATCAAATCTGCTGCGTTGTTTCTGTCGCAGGTACATCGTTCTACACTGCAGGGAGTTCAGTTGTTTATGGGAGCCTTCTTTATTCTGAAAGGAAACTTTACGCTCGGGACCTTGTCGCTTTTTCAAAGCGTGCTGAATAATATGATCTCATCCATGGAAAACTGCGTCACTGCTGTGGATTCCCTGCAGAAAATGCGGACAAACATAGAACGGGTCAATGATATCAATAAGCGTGAGATCAGAGAATCTATCCCGCTTTCCGAAAAAGGATGCGTCCCCGTCGACAAACTGTCCGGACAGCTCACTGCAAAACATATTTTCTTCCGCTACAATCCGGCTGATAAACCGGCTATTAATGATGTGAGTCTCACTGTAGAGCCTGGCCAGATGATAGCTATCGTGGGTGGATCCGGCAGCGGGAAGAGTACCCTCCTGAAAATCCTGGCAGACCTGTATGAGCCGGAATCAGGCGAGATCCTGTATGCGGGTCTTCAAAGGAACGAGATCCCTGATGTGATTTTTCGCTCTTCCGTGACGACTGTGGACCAGGAAACGGTCATGTTTGAGGACTCTGTCTATAACAATATCAGGATGTGGGATAATACGATCGAGAATTACGAGGTGATCATGGCAGCCAGAGATGCCCAGATCCATGACCGGATCATCCAGGAGAGACTTAAATACACAGCTCCCATAAAGGAGAATGGCCGGAATTTCTCCGGAGGAGAGCTTCAGAGGCTGGAACTTGCCAGAGCACTTGCACATGAACCGACGCTGTTGATGCTCGATGAATTTACGTCTGCACTGGATGCTCTCACTGAAGACAGGGTGATCCGGTCGATCAAAGATAAAGGGACGACCTGCATCATCGTGGCACACCGGCTGTCCACGATCGTGGACTGTGACAGAATCTATGTGATGGATCAGGGCCGGATCGTTCAGGAGGGAATACACCAGGAACTATACGATCAGGAAGGATTGTACCGGGACCTTATCAGCTCCCGGCAGGAATTGCGGTAGAAACGATCCGGGACTGTGGTGGTCCTGAAGATTTACGGAAGAATGATATTCTTCAGGCTATGAACAGGCCGGATATAAGGCGGGTATTAATGGGCATATATACGGATGTAATACAAAAGAAAGAAGAGAATCTGGCCGCGCTGGAACATTACGCGGATGAGTCTCTCATGCTCAATAAACAAATGTATACTATTGAGGATGAAGTGGAGGATGCCCAGACTGCCGTCCTTTACATCCTTGATAAGTTTGGGATCAAGGCGAACCGTGTCTACGGCCAGGTAAAGGTTTCCTCCATGATCGAGACTCTTCTCGACCCTCTGGGTATGATGTATGATTATACGGAGTCTGTGGAAAAATACATTTCCCGGGAAACAGAGTATATCCTTGCGTTTCGTGAGGATGGAAAGAGCGTTATTCTTTACCCTTCTGTGACCGGATACCGGTATTATTGTCCTTCTGATACCGGCACCGGTTATGCGACCCGGAAATTCTGCGGAAACCTTCGGGACGGATGCTATATATTCCACAGACCGCTAAGAGAGAAAAAAAGTCTTACAGGGACACTGATATACAATGTTCTTACGTCGCTGACCTTACGTGATATTCTTCTTTTGATCATTGCCACTGCTGCAGCAACGGGGCTGGGACTGGTCGTGCCGCAGGTAAGCAGATGGATCTACAAAGAATTTCTGGGTGACGGGGGCGGTCTGATGTCGGGTTTTCGTCTTGCTATCCTGATTTTCACAACAGCAAGTCTGATCCGGGCGGCGCTTTCCGCAGTCAAATCTTTAATGCTGTCCGGGATTGGGATAAGGATTTCCACGAAGATGCAGTCAGCCGTCATGGCGAAGGTTCTGGGTGTTCCGCAGTCCTTTTTTTCTGAGACTTCCTCAGGTAAGCTTTCGCGCAGGATCTCAAACAGTGGCAGACTTGCCGGGCTGATCCTGAGTATTTTTTGGGATGTGCTCCTTAATTTTGCTTTTTCCGTTGTTTATCTTTTCCAAATGAAGAGCTTTGTACCGGTTCTGGTGTTACCGGCCCTGATTTTTACTGTACTGCGGATACTCGCATCTGTGCTCAGCGCCTTCAGTTTTGCGGTCAATGAAGCGAAAAGCGTTGAGGCCGATATGGAAAACAACAGTCTTTTATACTCTTCTGTCAAGGGGATCCAGCGCATCAAGAGCATGGGAGCGGAGATAGCTGTCTATGCAAAATGGGCCGATATTTACCGGAGAATCCTCGCCGCCGCGTATGATCAACCGTTTTTCCTGAAGTACAATTCAGAGATCATGTCCGTGATCAGTACAGGGGCAACGATCGTTCTCCTTGCCGTTTGTATGCAGGCAGGCGTATCCTCTGAGGACTATCTGTCCTTTACAGCTTCCTATTCGCTGCTGATCTCGGTGGTGTCGAGCCTTTCGGACATGATGCAGAATGTTGTTCAGATGAAAGTCCTATGCGATAACGTGCGTCCCATTTTCGATGCAAAGATCGAACAGGACGAGAGCACGGAATATATCCAGAGGCTGAAGGGAAACATAAAGGTGGATAACGTACGGTTTTCCTACGAGAGTGAGTCCAAAGACTGCCTAAACGGTATCACACTTGAGATAAAAAAAGGTGAAAAGGTCGCCATCGTCGGAGAAAGCGGCTGCGGAAAGAGTACACTGCTCAAGATCATTATCGGTATGGAAAAACCCCGGGAAGGGATGATCTATTATGACAACAAGCCGCTCAACAGCCTCAATCTGAAAGCTCTGAGGAGAAAAATAGGATCCGTATTCCAGTTCAGCAAGGTCCTGCCGGGAACCATCGCAGAAAATGTAACCTTCGGCGCAGGAGCAAAAATAGAAGAAAATGAAATCTGGGATGCCCTTGATAAAGCTGCGATCGGAGATGAGATCAGAGCACTGCCTCTCAGACTGGATACGGAAATCTCTGAGTCTGTATCCGGTGGTTTCTCAGGCGGACAGCGCCAGCGGATCCTCATCGCCAGGGCTCTCATCCGCCATCCCAAAGTCCTCATTCTGGATGAAGCAACGTCGGCACTCGACAATTTGACACAGAATCTCGTTCTGGATCATATCCGAACCCTCGACAGCACAGTAATCATGGTCGCGCACAGACTGTCAACAGTCGCCGGGTTTGACCGTATCGTTATGCTTGAGAACGGCATTATCGCTGAGGAAGGCTCCTATGAAACATTGATGGAAAAGAACGGAAAGTTTTCGCAGCTCGTACGGAAGCAGGTGGTATAGGCGGGTAAAATACACATCCATCCGACAGCGGGTGGGAATTCATTAACGGTTCGTCCGTCAAAAGAATCCCGGCCGGCAGCCGTCTGCATAGCTCTTTTATGCCGGCTGAAACGCTTTCCTGCAGACGCGTCCTTTCGGACGCACCCACCCGCTCCCGGACGGATGTGTATGGTTAAAAATGTTTTATACTGCTGCGATTTCGGTTATCATACACCGCAGCTTTCGTTCAATCAAATCGACTTTCACGTGTCTCAAACTCTTTCATACCCGTGATAATAAGCATGCACCAGTGTCCGGTATCCCATTTGCTGCATGTCATGGTAGCGTACTCTGTATTTTGCATTTGTCCGCTTGCCGCCGCTTCCAACGATCCTGATGCAATCCTGAGCGCAGAGATCCAGCCGTTCCAGGCTGTCAGGCTTTGTCAGGATCCGGAAAGCCCAATCCGCCCAGTTGATCTCATGCTCTGTCCTTCTCTTACCGAAGAAATACCCATTGATGCGATTGACCATCATTTGGCCGGCTTCCTCCTTTGTGAGCTGCCCCTTTTGCTGACGAAGGATCAGTTTATCTGCATAATGGCGGAGTTTCCATTCGATTTTTCGAAGAGAGGTCTCTGCAATATGAAATTCCCCGCCTTCTACGCTGAAGCCCAACAGGTCAAACGGAGTACCGGGCGGCAGAATCGCGGTCTTTTCCGTGTTAAATGACAGTCCGCGTTCCGCAAACATTTTCTCCAGAATGGTATAGGCTCTGACAGCCTCTTGTTCCAACACGGTGAACACCGCGATATCATCCGCAAACCGGCAGTAATACGCGCTGTTTTCAATCAAAACATCATCCACATCCAGTAAATAGATATTCTCGAAAAAATTAGTCAGAGCACAGCCGCTCAGGGCTCCTGTAGATCCGTGACAGAGGATCCCTTTGTCATAGTATTCTCCTCTCAGCAGAAGAAAAGAGAGAAATTCATAAAATGGCTTATCCTCATCAAAAAACAGTTTCTTCAGCTGACCATCAAGGATATCCGGAACGACATGATCGCCAAAGCCTTTGATATCCGCCTTAATGACCCAATGCGTGACGCTGAATCCGTTCCTGCGGATCGTGTTGAAAATCTCCGACACATGCTTTCCGAGCCTGAATGAATACAGTGAGTCGGAAAACAGATCATCGTAATCATGCAGAACGAAGGCCATCAGCTTCAGAATCATGCTCTCATCATCGTGAAATTTATAGACCTGACGCCTCTTGTCGGAATTTATTTTACGCAGCCGGATCAGACGGGGAATATCAAAATAGTGATCGCCGTCACGAAGCCTCTCTATGCCGCGGGTACATTCATCGCTTAGGATAAAATTGTTCAGCTGCGCAAGTTCCTCCTCAGATGTGTTATAGGAGGATTCCTTCCTCAAAAGGAAAGATTTCCGAACATTTCGATCCAGAATTTTATCAAAGACACACTTCATTACCGGTTTTTCCCACAACAGATGACTGCTTATTAATCAGAATACATTATTTTTATACCATAAAAATCAATATTATGGAGTTCTTTATTTTTCAGATATAAAATTATGTATATACCCAAAATAGTCCGACGGGCGATGTTCTTCGCGAGTGGGATGATAAAGGGATAACTGACGAAATCAATGACGCTAAGGCGACAGATATTCGGGCGGGCAAAAAAATCAGGTGAAGCCCCGGGTGTGAACGGACGGAACGAAAAGATGCGGAAAACTCAGAGATGATGCGTCGTTTGATAGAACAGGCAGGAATAGATGAAACCGATAATTTATGATCTGAATTTGAAAGAGCTGACGGATTTGATCAAAGAAAGCGGAAAATCGGCTTATCTTGCAAAACAAATCTGGCAGATGATCTATAGACAATCAGCCGAAGACCCTTCTGAATTTTCAAATTTGTCTGAAGATTTGAGACGGAAACTCAGTGATCGATTTTGTTTCAAGCCGCTGAGCGTTGATAAAGATCTGAAATCCACTGACGGTCAGACCAATAAGTTTTTATTCCGGCTTCAGGATGACAGGAAGATCGAATCCGTTCTGATCCGCTATACCTCGCTGCGGTTCCCGACGATAAATTCCGATGACAGGATGACCGAATCTGTCATGAAGCTCGAAAGGGAACGAAACACGGTCTGTATTTCAACACAGGTTGGCTGCCCGATGAATTGTGCGTTTTGCGCCACAGGACAAATGGGGTTTATCCGAAACCTTTCCGCCGGGGAGTAATGGGGATGGGAGAGCCTTTTTATAACTATGATGCAGTAATGAAAGCTGTCGATATCCTCTGCGACCCGAAAGGGATGGGTTTCAGTGAACGAAAAATCACGATTTCAACCGTAGGGATCGTACCGCGCATTGAACAGTTTACTGCAGAAAAACATCAGGTCAACCTTGCAGTTTCTTTACATGCGCCCAGCGACGCTGTCCGCGATCAGATCATCCCCGCCAACAAAAAATATCCCCTTGGCAGCCTGCTCGAAGCCTGCAGGAATTATACAGAGAAAACAGGACGGAGAATTCTGTTTGAATATACACTTATCCATGGTTTGAATGACGATTACGAGAATGCTGATCTGTTATGCAGGCGTCTCAAAGGAATGCCCTGCCATGTGAATCTGATCCCGCTCAATGAAACAAAAAAATATGAAGGCAGCGGGGCGGAACAGGACAGGTTACAGAGTTTTAAATCCGTTTTGGATAAAAACGGTATACCGTGTACCGTTCGTTTGAAAAGAGGAATCGATATTGATGCAGGCTGCGGACAATTAGCGGCGGAACAAAGCAGTTAATACTCCAGGTAGTATGCTGACAACCGGTCAGGTACGGTTCCTGAGGAACGAAGGAATGTTCTGAACCCCTTAATTTGGACAAATTAATCAGGCTATGCCCGAAAATGAAAAAGGAGCTGTCGCAAATTATAATTTTGAAAAGCCATCGGGAGGGAGTGCTTCGCAGGGACGCGGAATAAGCGTCATCTGCCTGCGAAAGTAATCCCCGCGTCCCGGTTAATTCAGTCGGGGGACACGCGCTGAGCAAGCTCACGCGTGTCCCCCGACACCCCTGTATAAGCAGCTGAATCACTCCGTTGA
>CACYHU010000147.1 GCA_902774215.1 uncultured Chloroflexota bacterium | reverse complement strand
CTCGGCACCATGGAGGAATGGGATGAGGATGGAAAAATAAAAATCAGCCGCAAAGGCTTCATCATCGATGGAAAACTTCAGGGACCGGGCGAAAAAATTATAAACGAAAATAGATTAAATTGAAAGTTTAAATCTGCAACGAAAGGTCATCAGCTGGTTTTACGAATAAATGATTTATCACGGCCTAACTTTTCCGCGTTCCCGATTCTCCGACAATCACAGTCAGACAATTTCGAAGTTCTCGCTCCTGTCTGGCGTAAGACATCTCTTTCGCATAACCGCGGATCAATCTTGCGGTGAGAGGTAAAAGATCATCCGGATCCTTTTCAATGGAGCTCTGGGCTTTTTCATTGATCAGTGAAACCAGATCCAGCTCGTCTCCGCCATATTCAATGACCAGCACATTGCTGTGTTTTTTACATTCCAATCGGAGATGAATCCGAACAGGATCCTTCAGGAGTGAAAACAACAAATTTTGTATTATCTCTTCCATAAGCAGGACTGTATTATTCCAGACCGTTCCAAAGGATTTCATCTGGAGCATAAGCTCGTAAACTTTCTTTGTAAGCCCGCTGAAATCATAATCCCGGCTGTTAATCGTTTCTTCAAGGAGAAACATTTTTTTGACAAACTGGATCGTTTTCTGTTTTTGAGGATGTTCAAAAATATCCACAGGGCTTCCTTCTTCATAGACGATTCCCTCATCCATGTAAAAGATCCGGTTGCTGATAGTCCTTGCAAAAGCCATATCGTGGGTAACGATCAGGATCGTCATTCCGGATGAGGCAAGCTTCCCAATCACATCATTGACCTCATCCACCATGGTAGGATCCAGAGCACTCGTAGGTTCATCCAAAAGAAGAACCTCTGGGTCCATCGCCATCGCCCGTGCGATTGCCACTCTTTGTTTCTGCCCACCGGAAAGCTGCCCGGGATATTGAAGTGAGCGGTCACTTAAACCCACCTGTTCCAGCAGTCTCATTCCGTTATCATAGGCTTCCTGCCGGCTTCTGTGCAGCAGCTTTTCCTGAGGCATCATGATGTTCTCAATAGCAGTCAGGTGATTGAACAGGTTAAAAGACTGAAAAACCATACCAACTTTTTGCCTGTGTGCTGTAAAGTCATATCCTTTTTCAGTAATTCTTTCACCCTTATAGAAAATATCACCGGATGTTGGAGGATCAAGCAAATTGAGGCATCTGAGAAAGGTGGATTTCCCCGTACCGGAAGGGCCGATCAGGGAAATAACATCTCCTTTGTTGATTATCACGCTCAGCCCATGGATCGGCTCTATGCCACCGTCAAATTTCTTTGAAATGTTTTCAATTCTGAACATCAGTACACACCCCTTTCAGAATTTGTTTCTTGCTTCTTGAAGAGGGATCAAGCCTTTTCCGTATCCGCCCAATCAAAAACGCCAACAGTCTGCCTATCAGATAATAGATGACTGCAACCGAAATCAGAGAAAAGAAAGCTTCGAATGTCCGGTTTCTGACCATGTCTCCGGCTCTCGTCAGATCCTGCACCGCAATATACCCCACAACAGCTGTTGCCTTGAGAAGGGAAACCAGTTCACCCTGGAAAATAGGCAGAATATGCAATATTGCCTGAGGGAAAATCACCTGGAAAAAAGTTTCACTGTCGGAAAAGCCCAATGCGTAGGCTCCTTCTGTCTGCCCGTACTCAACAGCTCCCGTTCCGGTTTCCAGCATGTGGAATACAGAAATACCGAAAGTCAGTGTAAAGGTAATGATGGACACGGTAATTCCTGAAATGCTGGATTTTCCAAAGACAACATAAAACAGCACCATTAACAACACAACCGCCGGGATTCCCACGATGATTCCCGTCACGAATTGTACGATACTGCGCACCGTCTTTCCCTCATTGCGGCAGAGGAAAAACAATGCAAATCCGAGAAAACACCCAAAGGTCATAGAAGAGAAAGTGATCAGCAGCGTTCTCAAAAGACCGGAAAGAAACACATTCCAACGATTTTCCTGAATAAAGGTTCTGTTGAAACTCCTGACTATAGAGGAAATAAAGCTGCTGTCATCTCCGTCTACTCCTTCTGTAGACTGCAATGTTTTCAAAACGGTCGGGTCGATCTTATTTTTCAGTACAATCAGAACTGATCCGCCGGTGTAGAAAGGATCACTGAAATCAATTTTCTGCAGCCGCTCTTCGGTGATGGACATGCTTCTTCCCGCCAGATCAGCCTTACCACTCTGAAGCGCCGGGATCAGCCCATCAAAAGCACATTCTGTGATCTCCACCTTATAGTCCATTTCTCTCGCCACATGCAGCACAACATCGACAGCGTATCCCACGGGCGTTCCATCCGGTCCCAGATATCCCATCGGAGGTGAGCCTGTGTTCACCCAGAAACGAAGTGTTCCATTTGTTCCTTCCCAGTCCTGTGGTATCAGCGTTTTGGATGATTCATCTTTCCCCATCCACTTGACAGTCATTTCATCGCTCAGACCTTGTGCAAGCAGCTTCTGCAGTGCATCATTAAATGGTTTTACTAACTCGCTTCCTTTTCGAAAGCCAAAGCCGTATTCATCGTGCTGAACAACTTCCGGAAAGATCATCAGCTCCTCATGTTCTGCCACAACGATCTCCGCATTTGGCATATCCAAGATCATCGCATCGCTTTTACCGGACAGGACTGAGGAAACGGAATCCACATCACTGTTCTGATAGAGTACTGTCACTTTTCCCTGAAGCAGCGAATTTTTTTCTAAATGAACATCAAAGGTTGTTCCTGAAAGGATCGAAATTGTTTTTCCGACAAAGTCTGAGAGTGCTGCGTATTTTTCAGTACTGTTTCCCGCGTTCGAAGCGGTTGGATCGGATTCAGCTGCAGACCTCCGGTCTGCGGCTAAGTCGCTTTTTTTCACTACCATGTACGCGCCGCCATAGTAGAAAGGATCCGAAAAGTCGATCATCTTTTTGCGCTCTTCCGTAATGGACATACTCCTTCCGACAAGATCTGCTTTTCCTCCCTGGAGTGCCGGGATCAGTCCGTCAAAAGCGCATTCTGTAATCTCCACTTTATAGTCCATTTCCCTCGCTATATGCAGGACAAGATCCACCGCATAACCCACAGGTGAGCCATTAGCGCCTAAATAGCCCATCGGCGGCGTACCGGTGTTTACCCAATAGCGAAGGGTACCGTTTTTCCCTTCCCAATCCTGCGGGATCAACACCTTAGCAGACTCATCAGTTCCCATCCACCTGGCTTTTAATTCATCACCAAGCCCTTCGTCCATTAATTTCTTCAATGTCGTGTTGAAAGGTTCGATCAATGGACTCTCTTTTGGAAAACCGTACCCATAGGCATCATCTGCCACACTTTCCGGGAAGATTGCCAGCTCGTCGTGCTCCAAAACAGTCATTTCGGCAACATGTCTGTCCATAATGAGAGCGTCGCTCTTTCCTGAAAGTACAGATTCGATCGAATCCACATCACTGTTTTGATAGAGGATCTCTACCTCACCCTGCAGGATATCGTTGTTCTCCATGTGAACATCAAATGAAGTACCCGAAATCATCGAAATCCGCTTACCTTTAAAATCGGCAAGAGTTTGAAACCTTCCTTCATTTTCAGTTGCGATGGTGCCCGAAGCAATCAACATCAGGAGAACAAAATTCGTCAAAAGAAAGAAAAACACTCTTTTTTTCGTAAACATAAATTTGCATTTTTTCATCCTATTCCCATATTGTATTTCATATATAAAATTCTTTTTATCTGCCATGAGAACCTTCTTCAAGCGGAAAAACTTTTTCTTGAAGTGATGGTCAGATCATCATCGTCCAGATTATTGATAACGTCCAGAATTTCAGCAGTTTCTTCTTCATCAGCATCTTCGACACAAGCTGTCAGCCTGTAAAAAGGGTCTGATTTCATTTTTATCAGATACTCACTGACTGCTTCCCTGATAAGATCTGTGATTGTCATATGATATATAGAAGCAACGTGCTTCATATCATTTATTTCAAATTCATCCATCTTGAAATAAATTGCTCTCGCTGTCATAATATTCTTCTCCTTCATCTTTATATTATATACGATAAAGATAATGTTGTAAATATTGTTGTTAAGAGAGGCGCAAGACTCTGTAGTAAAATATTTAATAATTCAAAGATTCAATGAATCAGGCAGGATAACCGGGAAAGGAATTTGCAATGATGAAGAAATTATTATTTTTGTTAGCAGTATTGGCGTTGTGTTTCTCTGCCATGACGGTGCTGGCATCGGAAGAATCATCCCTTATGGAACGGGCATCTGCTCTCTATGATGCCGGGGATTATGAAGCCGCGATCCCGCTGCTTAAGGAAGCTGCGGAAAAGGGGGATCCTGCCGCACAGAATAAACTGGGAAATTGTTATTTTAACGGCTGGGGTGTTGAAAAGAACTATGAAGAAGCTATGAAATACTACCATCTTGCCGCTGATCAGGGAAATACTGATGGTATTCATAATTTAGGAGTATCGTATTACAACGGAGAAGGTGTGGATCAGGATTATGAAGAGGCATTGAAGTATTTCCGGCTGGCCGTGGATCAGGATTTTGCGCCGTCACAAGTCTATCTGGGCTATATGTATGATTATGGTCTTGGTATAGAGCAGGATTATGAACAGGCAGTGAAGTATTATCAGCTCGCTGCTGACCAGGGAAATGCTCAAGGACAAATAAATCTGGGTGCTATGTATCTATATGGTCAAGGTGTAGAGAAGGATTACGAACAGTCATTAAAGTATTTTCAGCTCGCTGCTGCCCAGGGAAGTGCAATGGCGCAATACAATCTTGCAAGTATATATTATTGGGGCCTTGGTGTAGACCAGGATTACCGGAAGACTATGGAATATTCTCAGCTTGCTGCCGATCAGGGATTTATTGATGCATTTAACAATATTGGCTGGTTGTATTATAAAGGAGAAGGCATAGCGCAGGATTATGATGAAGCAGTCAAATACTTCAAGAAAGGCGCTGAACAGGGAGATAGAGATGCTATTTTCAACCTTGGAATGTGTTATCAGGATGGTACCGGCGTAGAAAAAGATATCGAGAAAGCTGCGGAACTTTATCAGAAAGCCCTGGATGCCGGATATGAACCGGAAGAGGAAGAGAAGGCAAGGGTAGAAGAATTGCTTGGCAAAGGAAAAGAAAGATAGGGAGATTGATGCGGATTTTTAGCCTGTAAGGGGGTATTTGTTAATGATCCGCCGTCTGGAGCATGTGAAAAAAAGTCTGTAAAAAAGTCTTCTATGAAATTAGAATATAACATAGGAGGCCGATATGGCAAAGAAAGAAAAACAAGCCTGTACTATACATTTCAAAAATTGTTCGCACAGCTTCTGCTTTAGGCGGATCTACGATCATAATGCGTTTTTCCCATTCAGGTGGATCACCACGTTCCCATTTACGATAGCCGAAAGGAGTCCTTGAACAGTTGGAATAACCGGACCTGGCAGATTGGTGTTTTCCTTTGGCTGTTTCCATTGAGAGATTAGTGATATAGTGCTCATTCAATGCACTGATGATCCTGCAGATCAGGTCATCGGTCAATTCCAGGTTTTCGTAAGCGGAAAAGACAGATACTCCAACAGATTTGAGTTCCCGGGCGGTTTTTGCGCTCGCCTCAGCATTTCTTTCAAATCGATCCATTTTATGAACCACAATCAGAGAAAACTGTTTCATGTAGGCATCAACCATCATCTTTTGAAATGCTGGACGATCTTCATTCTTAGCAGTAAAGGCTTCATCAATATAAATATGCTCATCAGAAAGATGATATCCCTTTTCCTGAACACATTTTTGACAGGCAAGCTTTTGAGCTTCAATGGAAAACCCATCCCGCTGCATTTCAGAAGACACCCGAAGGTAGATAGCAGCTTCCTGCCGGACCCTTTTCTCAGCATCTGTATTTTTCTTTGCTTTCTTCCGCTGATAAGAACGGCCTTTTTTTGTAGTGTCGATATCAATTTGTAATGGATTGAGTTGCGTCATTGCTGTCTCCTTCCATAACATTCATTTCGCGTGCCGCGATGGATACCAAAAGATCGATAAAGGAATTTACTGTCCCGATTACAGGATATTCGTCAAAATTGATTTGTTTCATATTCATCTCCTGTATCATGTATACAAATCGGGAAGTTCGATGCGAATGATGCAGGCTCCGGTCTTATTAGGAATAACATATCCGATATGGATCGGAAGAACGCAATGTGTCAGTGCATAATGAAGAAACGCTTTGCCTACTGCATAGTTTTTATCAAATTCAGGAAAGTAAATCAGAACTTTATGGTCCACGGTGTAGAGGAAAACACCTTCATCATAAATACGAACAGCAAATCCGCATCTTTCCAGAGAATCAAGGATAAGCTGCCGAAATTCATAATGGGAAAGAGTTTCCCTCTCGGAATTGGTCTCATTCATGATGACATAGATTATCTGCAGGTAACGGATATCGGAAACATCCACAGTGATTTTCCTTTCCGGAAAAGCCATTAAATCAAAAACAGGCTCTTCCACCCGTCATTTAATATGGTGAAACAACCCGGTTCCGTTCCTGTAGTTTTGGATATAATTAAAGAAAAAAGGAACGCTTTTGAAAACGTTCCTCTGTGCGGGAATGACGGGAGTTGTTCCCTGCTAAAATATACAAATTTTACGAGTAATCCCTATAGTGATTTAATTATACCTGAAAAAATACAACCCAAAATGATTTTCTTTTGATTTACTTTTTCAGCTTCTCAGTCGATATATAACTGATTTTCGGAAATTTCGGAGTGAGTTTAGCATCATTATCGGAAAAATCAGAGCGAGTTTAAAAAAAATTCGGAAATTTTCAGATTTTTTATTTCACTTCTGATTTTACATATGTTTTGGCAGATTATACGCCATTATTGCTATATATTCTGCAAGAATAAATTCTGGCACGAGGAAGGCATTTGGGATAAACCAATCTTTTC
>CACYHU010000146.1:7089-13526 GCA_902774215.1 uncultured Chloroflexota bacterium | reverse complement strand
AAAAAATAATTTCCCGGTCTCGCTTTAGACAACCGGGAAATTTTTTATTATGAGAATTCCGTTTTCGTCAAACAACAAACGTATCGAATGCTTTACTTTCCGCTCAACACCGCGAAAGTACGCTTCATGACACACTGTACTCCGGTCAATGCATGATTCATCGATTTGCCGAATTGCGGATACATTCTTCCCGCAATTCAATCACTTTGTCCCTGAAGACTTCCGGTTCAGATATAAACGGGAACTGCATCGTTATGGAAGGCGTCCCAATGATAACAGTTCCGTATTTGAAGATTCTTCCAAGTAAGTCTTTAAAGATGGCAAAGTTTTCAATTTTTTCAAGCGGAACACACATCGCGTCCTTTCCATACCTTCCGATCAAAACGCTTTCAGTAGCAGCCAGTTCGATTCCGGTCGTACGAACAATTCTGATCCAGGTAATAACAATGCCGAAAATCAGAAAGATGAAGAATGCCATATCTCCAAAACCTTGAAAGCGGCTTGCAGGAAATTCCGGATCACTAATAAGTCCTGCCAGCAGACCCGGGCCGATCTTTTTTACCAAGTACCCGGCCAGAACAATCAAAGATCCCGTAACAATGAAGGGTGCCAGCAAAATACGATCATAATGGGCTTTGATTAAAACCTTCGCATCTTTACCAAAATTTGTTTCGATAAAACTCATACTTCACCTCTGTGTCTATGAATTAGATAATGACTCTATTAATAATACCTCATTCATCGAAACTTACAGAAAAAAACGGACATAACTTACAGTCTCTCCATCTTTTCGTGCGGCTGAGATCTTTCGGATTTAGTCAGGCGCTATTTTAAAATTTCTGTCTTTCTTTTCCCTGCTGCATTATTTTTAATTTATATCACGATGATCGCATGCAGCAATGACGGAGCAGGACCTGTGATTTTCAAGACAGAGAGGATCGATATTCCGGAATCTTCAGAAGAATAGAAATGGCTCAGCAGGCAGGATTTTTCAAACAGCGCGGAAGATACATATACAGGCTGACAGTTTTCAGGTGTAAGATAAACTACAGATTATTGGTACAAAATAACCGCGCTGCCCCCCTTTGGGCTGAGCGGTTTTTCTAAGAACGGTATATGAAAAAGCAGTTCATTTTCAGGGCACTCTGTGAAACAGCCGCTTTCCTCTGTTTTTTATCCATGTATTCATTGCTGCAGAATATCTTTTGCAGGAAGGACATACTGCAGTTTATCCGGTTTCAGTATTTTCTCTGCGAAATAATTTTTCATTTCTTTGAGTGATGCCATAATCGGTACCGCGAGGATCATACCCCAAAAGCCGAAGAAAGCGGAAAACAGGAGCATTCCCATAAAAACAATTATCGGATGCAGTTCCATTTTTTTTCCGATGATCTGAGGACTGACAAGCAAGTCCTCCAGAAACTGGATCAATATGCTGCAGCCAACGATGATCAAAGCATACTTCCAATTGGCAATATCCAGATTGGATGAGCCAAACACCAACGCCAGAACCGCGGTTATCCCCCAGGAAATAAATGAACCAAAGCTTGGAATCACTTCACAGATGCCTGCAGCCAACGCATTCAGGAGTGCTAAATGCAGACCGGTCAGCCCGCCTGCCAACCAGTTCATCAAAAAAACAAACATTATCACCAGAAATTGACTGGTGATATAGTTTTTCCAGACAATAATAATTCGTTTTATCAGCATAGCGTCTGTTTATTTCTGAATATTCCTGCTGCGGATCCCGGATCTGCTGCTTTCAAAAAATCCTCTCAGCAAAAAATTGCTGAGAGGTTGAGCAACCGCTTGATCTGTCCGATAGATCAGCAATTTTCGTTGGGCAATTCAATCGTGTCGCCTGTGCCTTTGATCATTCTCAAAAAATTTGCCGCTCCGATTAAACCTACAATGATATCATCAATGGCGAAAGGCAAAGGATCGGGGCCAATAACGTACATGCCGCAAACAAGAGCAATTACTGCAAGAGCTGTTTTATTTTTTACCATATCATCCTCCATACATTATGTTTCAGAAGTCCGGCGGTAATAGATATCTCCGTTTTTTCTTTATTATAAATCGTTATTATGTTGAAAAAATTAAAAGAAAATTAGACTTATGTTAATCAAATATTAGTTTATTAAAGCTGTTCAGAACCTGCAGCGCAATATAAAAAAACTGAAGATTACAGACTAAAAAATTATAAAATTTCTCCATAGCTGATTCGGCCGCATTTAGGATTGGCTTGAATTTATGGGAAACACCTATACCAAACAAAATACTACAGAAGCCAAAAATGAACCAAAGAAGGAAGCTCAAACACTTCAAAGGCCAGGTTGACCTGCAGAGAAGTCTCGCACTCAAAGGTAATGATATCACCTCGAATTACGGAAAGCCTGCTGTCTTTGAATTTTCCGCCGAGTCTTTCGCAGATACCTTTACCCATGTCAGGAATGCCAAACGGGCCGGTAAAGAGACAGTAAAAGAATACGAAAAGCTTCAGAAAGAAGTCCATTCAAAAAGCAAAATATAAATACAACCAGTCGAACCGGTTCATGAAGCTGTTCCGTAAGAGAGTGGATTAAAAAAAGTACAAGCTGCAGAAATAAATAACCGTTTCATCCATTCCGGATGTGCTGGTTACTTTTTGCTGTATAAATATATAAAGATGTTTACAGCAAAACTATTTTGAAAGGATCGGTTTGTTATGGAGAAAAATTACAGAGCTGAAATCACCGGTGTTTACGGAGATCCCGTAGAGGGAAATCCAACCGGCGTAATGGAAGAAGCCGCATATGAAGCTATGGGTCTGAATTACCGCTATATAACGATGAAGGTTACACCGGATGGATTCCCGGATGCAATGAAAGCAGTCCGGGCACTTCACATGAAAGGGGTCAACCTGACAATGCCACACAAGATCGCTGTGATCCCCTATCTGGATGAACTGTCAGAGGCTGCCGGCATCATCGGCGCGGTGAATACTGTTGTTGTGAGGAAAGACGGATCATTGTTCGGTGAAAACACAGATGGTAAGGGATTCGTCGAAGCGCTGCTTCGTTACGGAAAGCATCCGGAAGGGAAAACATCATGATCCTCGGTGCAGGCGGTGCCGCGCGTGCCATCGCGGTTGAATGTGCCCTGGCCGGTGCCGCAAAAATCACTGTAGTCAACCGAACCGCACCAAAGGCCCGTGAACTCGCTGATCTGATTCTTGAAAAAACGAAAGTATTCGCTGATGCACTTGGCTGGACTTCGAAACTGGAAATTCCGGATACCACAGATATCCTGATCAACGCAACCTGCATCGGGCTTGGCGATGACAGAGCGAACAAACCGGATATACAGTATGATACTATTACCCCGGCCATGACTGTCAGTGACGTTGTCTTCAATCCGTCGAACACCCTGTTTCTGCAGGAGGCATCCGGGCGCGGGGCCAAAACAGTCAATGGGCTGGGAATGCTCGCGTGCCAGGGAGCCCGGAACTTCACGCTCTGGACAGGTATGGAAGCTCCTCTTGATGTGATGATCGAAAAGCTCAAGGAAGAATTCGGAGAAGTATAATACCGGCAATATTAAACAAAATTATTATTATTGTATATTTTGTGACAAATTGTAATAGATTGCTCATTGAAAACTTCTGCCAAAATTGATAGAATCATGAATATCAGGTATCAGGAATAAACCGCAGGGATCATCGAATTAATAATTATTTCATTTACAAACAAAATTTTTATATGACCATATGTTCTCTGCTGTTCTTTTTGACTTGCCTATTAAGAAGGAGGTAAATCATGAATGATCGTTTTTATCTGGTAACCGGTGCCGCCGGATTTCTCGGAAGCAATATCTGCCGTCAGTTGATCGATGACGGACAAAAAGTACGGGCTCTCGTACTGGAAGGCGATCCTGCAGCAAAGTATATTCCGGAAAGCGTTGAAATTACTTACGGGGATCTTCTGAATGTCCCGTCACTTGAACAGTTTTTTGACACACCGGAAGGGTATGATGTTTATGTGATCCACTCAGCCAGCATCGTCTGGACGAAAATGGAGGAAAATCCGAAGGTCCGTGCGGTGAACGTGGACGGGACCGCCAACATCATCGATCAGTGCATCAAACACAAGGTAAAGAAACTGGTCTACATTTCCTCCTTCGGCGCCATCCCGGAAGCCCCGCACGGGGAGAAGATCAAAGAAGTCGACAACTTCGAACAGACCGAAGGCCTTGTGGGGTATTACTCCGTTACAAAAGCGGAAGCGACCCAGCTGGTTCTTAATGCTGTGAAGGAACATCCGGAGCTGGACGCCTGCGTCATTCACCCCACCGGCATCTGCGGACCATATGACTATGCCTTTGGCCCTGTGACCAGCATGGTGATGCAGTTCATCAAAGGCGAAATGAAAATGGGCATTTCCGGCACATTCAACAGTGTTGACGTGCGTGACCTTGCTGCCGGCGTGATCGCCGCCTGCGACAAAGGACGCCGGGGTGAATGCTACATCCTGTCAAACATGGTCGTGACCATGAATGATATGTTTGATTATATTAATCAGGCCGCCGGAACCTCCGTCAAGTCCTATGTACTTTCAAAAGATGTCGCCCATGTCGCGGTGGCTTTCCTGGCGATCGCAAGCAAATTCACAGGGAAGGATCCGCTGCTTTCCGATTTTAATATCTACATGCTGAACCGCAACAACGAATGCGATTGTTCCAAAGCTGAAGCCGAACTTGGTTACAAATGCAGACCCTTCGAAGAAACCATGCAGGACACCGTTGACTGGCTGGAAAGAGAAGGATTTATTGAAATTAAGACGGAAGAAGAAGTGAAGAAGGGAAATCCGTTCGAGATTCTGCTCCACTCCACAAAAAATATTCTTTATTCCATGCAGGAAGGTTTCCTGAATGCGGACAAGTCCTTCAGCAGCATGAGTCCTGCCGAGAAAATGGAATACCACCGCAAAATGGCGGAAACCTATCACGATGCCTATGCAAGACGTGCCATTGACGAAAAGAATTATCAGGCCTGGGTCATGGCGCCGCACGCGGTCTTCTGGTCCCCATATTTTGGAGATCAATTGATCGATCTGGATAAGGATATCAGCACAATGCAGGAATTCGCGGTCAACGAAGCAGTCGTATGTATGAAAGCCATGCCGGATTACAGCCTGATGGACTTCAAATGCTATCCATCCGATACAGGCTTTGCCATGCAGCTCCATATGGGCGGACACGATCAGCAGGGACAGCTGCATGATTATTTCGCTTACCAGTTTGTGGATACGAATGCTTCCGGGGAGATCACCCGCTGGGAAACTCATGTAAGCCCGGAATATAATGATTTTCTGGATTTTGTCATGGGTATTCACGGACCTTTCAAAGACGGTCTGGAAGCCTATAATGCAGCAGCAAAGAAAAAGATGGCAGAAGGATAAGCCGTATGACAGAAGTTTGTGTGATTACCGGCGGCGGCAGCGGTATGGGACTTGCCGCGGCGAAATTCATGCCGGCGGAAAAGATCATCGTGATTTCCGGCAGAACTGTCTCCAAGCTTGAAGGTGCCGCCGATGAGCTGCGGCAGGAAGGCCACACGGTCTTCTGTCAGGCCTGCGACACATCAGACAGGGAAAGCGTCCGGAAGCTTGCGGAATTTTCCAAAAGCCTCGGCACGATCTGCAATGTGATCAACTCCGCCGGGCTGAGCCCGAACATGGCAGACGGTGTAAAGGTCCTGAAAGTCAACGCACTCGGAACAGTATATGTGAATCAGGAATTCTCAAAGGTAATGGGAAAGGGGAGTGTGATCGTTGATATCGCCTCCAACTCCGCCTATTCCCTGCCGGGATTCATGATCAAACTTGTTTCGAAGACATATCCGTACGCGGAAACTGATGAAGAAAAATTTATCAAAGGGATCATGCGCTTTGCGAATCTCGCGAACAGCGACTATAATAAATCCGGCTTTGCTTACGCGCTCAGCAAAAACTTTGTCACGTGGTACGCACGGAAATGCGCTTATGAATACGGGCCGAAGGGCATCCGGGTCTGCTCTCTGAGCCCCGGTCTCATCAGCACCGGCATGGGTGAGCTGGAAAAAGAAGCCGGCGGATATCTGATCAGGCTCTCCGCGGAAGAGCGGATGGGAACACCGGAGGAACTGGGCTTCGCCATCGCCTCCGTCTCGGATGAACGCAATGGCTACCTGGCAGGTGTAGATATTCTCGTGGACGGCGGCAGTACGAACGGAAAAGAATTTAAGAAATAATACAAATATGAGATAATTTTATTGAATTGTCTCATTGTAAGAATCCATAAGCCAATAATATTTTGTTTTGAAAAGGGGCTGTCGCAAATAAAAGCTCCAATAATTTATAGAAAAAGGGAGGCTGCCCCAAATACGGGGCAGTCTTCTGGTTTAATTGACAGATGAGAAT
>CACYHU010000146.1:0-7071 GCA_902774215.1 uncultured Chloroflexota bacterium | reverse complement strand
TCATAAAAAAACAAATAAAAAGAATTGAAGAAAGGAAAAGGCAGCCCGTTGCAGCAGGCTGCCAGGTAAAATATGATGCCCTTACAAAATATTTTACAATTCAGTAGTAATATTTTGAAAGATCCCACAGATATATGCTGACAAAGGAAAAATACAACCAGCAGGATATTAATTATGCCTTTTCCCTTGAGCATAAGGAACGGGAAGGTGATGTGGTGTCTGAGATGCTTGAGGAAAAATCATGGTATGATTCCACGATGTCCGGATTGACCAAACCGAATGCTTCGGCGTCAGGAACTTACCAGATGCTGATCATGAAAGGTGTTTTCGGGGGAATGAAGGACCGTTTCACACAAAAATTTCCGGATGAACGCGAGGATGACGCCATGCTCAGCTGGCTTTCCGATGATGCCTCAAACTGTATTATGAATCACAAAAAAGAAATGAAAATGATCCTGCGCGGGCTGAAACATTCAACAAAGGATCCGGATAAGAAAAAACTGCAGGATGGTTTCAGCGAGCTGCTTACCAGATGGATGTTTCAGCTGTTCCATGATCATGAAGTTCCGAAAACATATTCGAAGATGGTCAGGGCTGTGACAGATCCCAAAGGAAAGGTCATACAGGAGGCCAATAAGATCATCTCACATGTACTGAAACATGATGATCTGAAAAATTAATAATTCAGATCAATTTTCATAAAAATCCCGGCCATGGATCTTGATAAACAGTTTCGTGATTTCTTCCGGTGTCTTGTTTATATCTTTAATAACCCACTCACGAACGATATGATAGGCTGACCAGCTGTATGATGCAGCGAAAAGGCGGTATTCATCTTCATCCAATGAATATTTTTTCTTCAGGTCGATAATATTGGTCCATGCCCAGGGAAAGATTTTGGTGACTTCTCCCGCAAATCTGGTATCAGCATTAGAAGAGAACAGGATTTTCAGTGTCTCCCGGTTGTCATAAATATAATTGAAACAGTCCGTCATCCGCTTTTCCAAAGGCAGGCTCTGATCGCTTTCGAAAATCCGCTTGATTTCCATGGTATGCTCCCAGCCAATATCTAACAAAACGTCTTTCGGCAGCTGATAATGGTGATAAAAAGTTGCCCGGTTGATTCCGGATTCCCGGCAAAGGTCGCTGATGGAAATCTTATCGATTTCCGTATGCTTCAGGCATCGCAGCAGCCCCTCTTTCATCATTCGCTTTGATATTGTGACCCGCTGATTTTCTTTATCCATAAATCATTCCCATGAATTGTACAAATTCTGTAATTTTGTATTAATAACAGCAAATTCAGAAAAATTGATAATTGATAAACAGTTATATATATTATACAATATTTTATTAAGAGCTGTTTATTAAGCCGGCAGAATACAGCAGCATGACATCTTCTAAAGAGAGCTTCACGCGCATGCAGTCCGGAGCAGCTTTGTAAAATTATTACAAGTAAATCTGCAAGGATGAAATATGAAATACGAATTTGACAGCTATCTTCTTTATGAAGTGACCCCTGCGGTCGCTTATACCGTAAAAGTTAAGATTCAATTGAAGGAAACCGTGGATGGGCAGATCCTGCGGCCGGCAGCGGAAAGAGCATTCCGGCGGTTCTGGTATTTTGCGAAAACAGTACGGATAGATGATGAAGGCGGGTATGTCTTCGATAATACAGGTATGCCGATCGTAGTCAGGGAAGAAACTGATAAGCCCGTTATCCTTGGCAGTGCTGAAACAAACGGTCTGTATTTCTGCATTACATATTCAGATAAAACCATCTTTTTCAATTTTACCCATAATTTTTGCGGGGGCAGCGGAGCCATGCCCTGGATCCAGGCTACTTTATGGCAGTACCTGACAGACCGTTATCACACTGTGATCAGCAGGGAAGGCATCATCACGCCGGATGATCCGGTTTATGCGAAGGAAATGGCTTATCCCGATTCCGAAAGTCTGCCCGACGACAAACCGCTGGGCGGCTACAAAGGCGGAAACTCCTACATCCCCATGGAAGAATATATGACTTATTTCAGCAATCCGACCGTCGGTACGGTTTTTTATCCGATCGAGATCGGAAACAAAGAACTGATAAAGTATGCCAAAGAAAACGACGGCAGCCCCAACTCGATCATCTGCGCGATGCTGTTCAAAGCCTTGAGCAGGGTCTATAGGGACAATCCCCAGGCGGCACAGATATCCGGCAAGATCGTCTGTAATTACCGGAAAGATGTGGGCTGTCCTGACACCTACAGGGATCTGGTCCGCACGCTTCATGTGAAATATACCGCTGACATGACCGACTGGGACATTGAAAAGCTCAGCACAGCAGCCAGGGGCAGCATGTATCTGCAGATGCAGCCGGAATTCAGCATACAGGAGTATAAGAAACTGATTGATCACCGGGATGAGATCGATGCCCGGAAGACCTTCCGGGAAAAGGCCGAATATGCATTGACGAACAGTCTGCTGCGGGCAGATGTCACAGATACATTTACCATCAGCTATGTAGGAAATCTGAACTGGGGCGGTCTTGCGGAGTATATTGATTCGGTGTATTCCATCACGGACGGCCATCTGATGCTGGAAATCAACTCGCTGCCTGAAAAATTCTGCATTTCCTTCGAACAGTTTACCGATGAGAAAAAATATCTGAATGCCTTCCTGCAGGTACTGGATGAAGAAGGGATCAGCTATACTGTCGGAGAAGCAGAGCCCACCAGACTGCCGGGGATCCAGCTGCCTGTTCCTCATTCCAATTAAAATCGGGAATCTGCGATGAATTACAAAGACCTGGTCGATCCGGAGCTGAAAAAATTCGCAATAAAGATACCTTACAACAAGGCATTTATGTATTGTGACAAATGGTCGCACGGTCTGATGACCCGTTTTGCGAAAATAACACCGAAGGTCTCCAAAAAGACTGTGACGATTAAGGGCTATAACAGTCTTGATTTCCGTACGGATATTTTTGAGCCCCGGAACACACAGGAAAAGCTGCCGGCATTGATCTTCATCCATGGCGGCGCGTTCAGTTACCGGGCGGCTTCCTACCATATTCATCTGGCGAGTGCTTATGCGGTAAAAGCAGGATGCAGGGTCTTCTTTCCCGATTACCATTTGCTGCCTGACTATCCCTGGCCTGCCGCGTGGCATGACATTCTGGCCTTATACCGGTATATCAGTGCAAACCCGGAGCAGCTCCGCATCGATCCTGAGAAGATCGGCGTTATCGGAGACAGCGCGGGGGCATTTCTCGCAGCGACGATCTGCAATTCATACGAGAAAGAAGGGCTGAAAAAACCCTGTCTCCAGATGCTTGTCTATCCATGTACAGACTATGACCTGGAGCGGGATTCCATGCAGAAAAACGCGGAAGCCCCGGTATGGGATATGAAAAGCCATAAACGCATGATGGAATACTATTTCCGGGATAAGTCCCCTTCAGAAATCAAAACCCTGTCGCCGATGCAGCAGGAGCTTCCGAAAAATATTCCGGATACCTATATAGAAACAGCGGAATATGACATATTACATGATGAAGGGATCCTTTACGGGGAAAAACTGAAAGCAGCCGGAGCCTTAGTCGAGATCAATGAGACAGCCGGCACTTTCCATGGATATGATATTGCGATCAAATCAAAAATCGCACGGATGAACATCGAAAAGCGCTTCGCTTTTATGAAAAAAGCATTCGGCTGAGGCCGGACTTGTAATAATTTTTTTTATTCAGGAGGTTCATGATTATGGACGAACAGGAAAAGAAAACCCTTGAACAGAAGGCAGGGGAGATCACCGGAAACATCACCGACAAAGCAAAAAAGATTTATCAGACGGTGGAAGATGGTGCGGAGAACGGATATAAAACTGTAGAAAATGCTGTTACAGAACGTTATAAGACGGTTGAAAACAGCGTGACGGAAGGATATAAAACCGTAGAGAACACTGTTGTAGACGGCTATAAAACAGTCGAAAACACGGTCGTTGACGGTTTCAACAAAATCGCGGATAAATTTGTCGATACGTTCCTGACCCGCGATGGGGAGACGACAGAGCAGGCAAAAAAACGCCTTGCCGAAGAGCAAAAGGCCCGGGAAGAAAAAATAAAGAAATCCTGAGCCCTGAAAGTTCACGAAAACAGTTCCGCATTTTTCTTTTAAGCGGAACTGTATTTATAATTAAACATATCTATCCAAAACAAAACATACGGAGTCAGCTCTGATTCCGGCAGGTTCCGAACCACAGCGAAGGAAGAAGATGAATGACAAACAGATAAAAATAAAAGAAATAACAGCTTATACATTGATGGCTCTGCTGCTTATTCTTTCAAGTTTCATCCTTTTCCGGATGGATTATTCCAGACAGCTGGAAAAAATCCAGTCCCAAAGCAGGATGAAACTTGATTTCATAGCGGAAATGATCCAATATATGGAAAGCATTCAAGAGTCATCGATGTCTTCCTATGACGTTCATCTTCAGAAGGATTTAAGCTTTTTATCCAGGTTCCCGGCCGATCACACAGCAGATGACAAATATTCCAAAGAGCACCCGATCGAAAGCAAAGAGGAAGATCATTACGCATACCTGAGTACTGAAGAGTTTCAGAATATTATTAAACAATCCTTTGACGGTATTTTAATGCTGGTTTCAACCACAAATGAAGAGCCTGCTCCGATATGGCAAGCGATCACTTTTTCAGACACAGACAACGTTCCTGCCCCTGACATCACAAAAAAAATGATCACGGAACAGCAGCAGATCATAAAGGCATCAGGTTCAAACTGGTTATGCACCTGTTTGAATCTAAAGAACGGAAGTACGGCACTGATTTATTTACTTCCGCTTCGTTCTGTAATCATGCGCTGCGTCTATCATATCGCTTTGGCAGAATTATCTGCACTGATCATCTTCGTCACGGTTCTGGCTTATTTCTTTTCAGTCATAAAATACAGTAAAACTCATCTGCTGACAAAGCAGGAAACTGTAATATATCATCCGAAAAATCTGCGCAGAAAGATGATAACCTCCGGCCTGACCGGTGCTTTGTTCATGTTCTCCTGTATGGCTGTTTTCCAGACGATGGATGCACTGTACGAGGAAAGCTTCACAGGGGCAAAAACGATAAGCCAACTTCTCGAATATGTAGGAAAAACAGTATCATACCGGATAGCAGATGAAAAACAAAGGGAGAGCGAATGTTATGTCAGTCATGGTGAGCTTATTGCATCCCGGATCGCGCAGGCTCCCGAATCAGTCAGCAGGAAAGAACTGCAGGAGTATTGTGATCTGTTTGATATTGACTACATCATGCTTTTTGATCCGAAGGGAAAGGAAACTCTCAGCAGCGCGGGTTATGTCGGCTTTACAATGGATGCCGGACTTGGGAAAAATTCCGGGGATTTCCGCAGACTGCTCCGTGGCATACCTTATATTATCCATGATGTTTCTTACGACCCGGTCACAGAACTTGAAAGGCAGTTTATCGGCGTCAGGGTCCCGTCTCAAACGAAATCCGGAGAACCGGTATATGGCGCGCTCCTTATGGCGATCATTCCGCATATGGAAACAATAGAAGATATTGATATCATCGGACAGTTCCATTTTCCCGATAAAAAAAACCGATCCTTTTTTTACACGGATCAGGAAACTGGTTTGATCCGTTATGCAAGCGACAGTTCACTGGTAGGGAAAACAGTGATGGAATGCGGACTGTCTGAAAAAAGCCTGCAGGATGGTTATACAGATTTTGCATCCTTTAATGGAGTCAACAGTTATATAACCATGGTAAAACAGGAAACAGTAAATTTCTTCTATGTGATCCGCAGTGCGGCACTGTTCAACAGCACACTTCCGCTGGCCGCTGCGACTGAGATATGTTATCTGATCACATTTGTGATCCTTGGCTGGTTCTGCCTGAAAGATTATAACGTTTCTGTTTACGAGACAATGCTTGGTTCTGAAAAACAGAATCAAAAAGAACAATCAGCAGCCGAATTCGATAATTATTACGATACATCAATCCCCGATTATTCTAAATTAGTGGTCAGCAAAAACAGAAGCGACACCAGATGGTCCGACAAAACACCGGAAACCCAGGTGGAAACGATACTGAAAATAGATATTTTACTGTTAGTTTTTCTGCCTGCATTGGTGCTTCTGAGGCTATATAGAGACAGTACCCTCTTCAGCTTCATCATGAAAGGGAACTGGATGCGCGGTTTAAATCTATTATCTTTCTGTGCCGTTGTGATCATCACAACCATCGGAATTTTAGTAGTTGTACTATGCAACGGACTTTTATCAATGATCGCGGGATTTACAGGAAGATCGGGAGAGACGATGTGCCGGATGCTTTACAGTCTGATCAATTATATGGTGGTCATCTTCGTTCTGTATTATGTATTCGAATATATCGGATTGCCCATGGGCACCTACATAGCGTCTGTCAGCGCAGCATCCCTGGCAATTTCAATCGGTGCCCAGGGGATGGTCTCGGATATTCTGGCAGGAGCCATGATCTTATTTGAGCATCAGTTTCAGGTGGGCGATATCGTAGAGATCGAAGGCTTCCGGGGAAGAATTCTGGAGATCGGTGTGCGCTCAACGAGGCTGCTGAGCGATGATAATGATATCAGATTCATTAATAACAGCACTATCCGCAATATCGTAAACAAATCTATACATAACACTACCAATATAGCAGAGTTCAACCTCATTACGAAGAAATCGCTTGAAGAGATCGAAGAACTGTTTACTCGCGAACTTCCAAAAATCGGACAGAAGTCTGATGATATTATCAGAGGCCCGGTTCTTAATGGTATTGTGAAAGTATCCAGGAGTATCAGCCCTGATAACAACATAACCTTTACGCTTCAGATCGAATTTGTATGTCTTGAGCAGGATAATGATAAGGTGAGAACCTTCATTACCAGGGAAGTGTTCCTGCTTTGCGAACGCGAAGGGATCGGGCTTAATTTTGGTCTGTATAATTTTCCTTCTCAACGAAGATATGACGCTTAGCAGGATGTCCTGTTTGGACATTTTATGTGAAATCACATTACTGAAAGGCCT
>CACYHU010000145.1 GCA_902774215.1 uncultured Chloroflexota bacterium | reverse complement strand
GGACCGCCGATTATGTTTTCCATCATCCAGTCTGTCTGGTCATTTTTTGATTCTGTGATCATCAACCGCAGCATTTTCATTGTAAAGGATGATGGTTTTTCATCCATGCGGGCGTAGGAGGAGATCATGATCGGCAGCTTCATTGTGCTGGCGGCCGTAAAGGCGACTTCCGGCGCAAGATCTGTCCGGTTCCGCCGTGCAAGGTCAAAGCTTTGGCCGCTTGACGGGTCGCTGAGATAGATCTCCGTGATCTGGTCCCTGTCCTGCCAGGTGTCCACTACCGACCGGAGCAGAATTTCAAGGTTCAGAATATTCGCGGGAGGCTGAGGCAGATCGGTGATGATCAGTTCCGCATTCCGGTCATTTCCGGAAAGTCTGGCTTCATTGATAAGCGGCAGCGAGGCTTCTATGTCCAGTTCTCGTCCGGCATGTCCGGCGCGGAATCCATTTCCGTCCGGCTGTGTGGACATGGGGAAAATGTCGTAGCGTGGTACGATCTCATCGGCAAGAAAATCCCGGACAGAGGCCGGCATATCGGTGAATTTCAGATCCATGCGGATCGGTTCCTGAGAAAACTTCCCCATGAGGAAATTGAGAAAGCTGTTTGAGGCATAGGTCCGGTCAATAGCGGAAAGCAGTTCTGAGCGCAGCGCGTCATAATCGATGTTGTCCGGTATCTCAAGCCGGATCTTACTGCCAAGGTAATCCAGAATGACCGGCTGCCCATAAACAGAGCGGACCCGTTCGATGGCTTCATCGGGTGTGAGGCCTGTGATCGGAATATCGGCTATCATGGACCCATCCGGGATGACATGGTCTATTGATTTGTAGCGCTGCCAGGAAAGGAACGTCAACACGCCTGCAAAAAACAGCAGGCTGAGGGAGATAAAAAGCAGGCCGAGACTGGGTTTTGATTCTTCCAAGTGGTTTTCCTCTCAATGCAGAAATATTGATCCATAAACTGCGCCGATAATCGTGAGCAGTATAGGATCTATTTTAAACCGAAATTCCAATAACAGGGCTCCGGCAAACAAAATAAGCAATTCTATTGTATCCCGGCTGAAAACCAGCCGGTGAATATCGTATATTGATTCTGATCCGAAAAAGACGCTCAGCAGCATGGTGACGGAGGTATAGATCAGCAGGCCTCCGCATGCCGGTTTGATGCCGCGGAAAAGACCTCTGACAAAGCGGCTTTCGGAGAATTTATTCATGAATATGACAGCCAGAATGCTGACCATCACTGTCGGCAAAACCAATCCCAGCGTCGCGGTGACCGAGCCTGCCGCGCCGCCTTTGAGAAAGCCGATATAGGTCGCGGAATTGAGGGCTATTGCCCCGGGACAGATCAGATCCAGTGCTGTCATATCCGCGAATTCGTTGACGGTAAGGCCAACCTGTTTGATCCCCTCGTCCAATATCATCGACATCATCCCATAGCCGCCGCCGAAGCAGGTGAAGCCGATCTTCAGGAACATCAGGAAAAGACGAAGGGGAATGCTCATTCATGCTCCTGTTTTTCATCTGTATTACCGGCGCGGGAGCTTTCAGCCAGGACACTGATGATACCTGCTGTCCCGCAGATGATAATGGTCCAGAAGGCGCTGAAATTGAAAAAGAGCGGCAATGTGACTGCCGTCAGGACAAGAATTACGGTCAGGGCATCATGCCGGACGGCAGACAGCAGACGGATCCCGCTGCCGAGGATCAGAGCTATGGAAATTACCCGGATCCCTCTGATCATTCCCTGAATATAAGGATTGTCCACGAGGGATTGGAACAGTATGGCGATGCCCAGCATACAGACAAAGGGCGGTGTGATAACACCCATCAGCGCCATAAATGCTCCGAACGGGCCGGCAATGCGGTTGCCGAGCAGGATTGCGTTATGAATGGAAATGACACCGGGCAGGCTTTGTCCGAGAGCCGGGTAAGTCCAGAATTCTTCATGGGTCAGCCATTTTTTCTTTTCCACGATACCTCGTTCGATGGCAGGGATGGCTGCCATCCCGCTTGTGAAGGCGAACATCATGGATTTGAAGAATAGCCGGAACAGGTAAAAGCCTTTCCTTGTTGTGTCTTCCATGTCTCTCTTATTTCTCCGCGGTGATCAGAAAAGCCTCTTTTCCTTCTGTTTCAAAGGTCCGGATATTGAAATTCTGAAAACCGCAGCGTTTGAGCTGTCTGGTACATTCGTCGGCGAAATTATCGTCAGCGAAATCAATGACGGCGATTTTCCCGCCTTTAAGGATCAGCCTGCGCAGGCGCATGATCTCATCGACAAGGTGAGGAAGGCCGTGGAAACCGAACAGGGTATAAACCAGATGGAAGCGGCCGAAATAGCAGTCTTCCCCCAGTTCGCTGTCAGGAATGAGCTGGATCCCGGGTTTTCCCGTGAAGGAGCTGAATTTTTCCAAAAAATCCGGGTCTTTGTCGGTAAGCGCCAGACAATCGCACTTCGTGATGAGCGTATCGGCAGCGGAGCATCCGCAGCTGCCGAATTCCAGCAGTTTTTTCCCGAATTCCGGGACGATCTCCGCTTCGATCAAAGCGGAAAGTCCTTTATTGGAATTGATCATTTTCCGTGTTCACCTTTCTGACTTCCGATATGCTTTAGCCGTGAAGCGCTCATTATTGATGATGAAGCGTTCATGGATCCCTTCCCCGATGGTTTCGACCTCATCCGACAGAAGGACATGGAAGCGTATCAGCCTGCTTTCCACTGCGATGATCTCGCATTCGCAGCGGTATTTCATCCCGACCGGGGTGGGCGCGAGATGGCGGATGTTCACCAGTGTCCCGACAGTGCCCTGCTCTGCTTCCAACAGCGGATCGACCAGGTTTTTGCAGGTCCGCTCCGCATTGCAGATTAGCATCGGCGTGGCTAAAATATCCAGTGCGCCGCTGTCGAAATTTTTCGCGGTGTCTTTTTTATCGACAATATATTCTGCTGCAGATTTCAGTCCGACTTCAATGTTCATGTGATCCCTTTTTCTGTTTTGATATGCTCTGAATTTTAAACCATAAAGTTAATTATGAAGGCGAATAATGAAAAACAGTGCGGTCTGTTTTCGCTTATCCGGGAGCTGCCGGTATTGCATTTCCGCTGGCAGGGCATCAGCGCCGGCGGAGAAAAACATACCAGGGGATGAACAATTCGTTTTCCCTGCGGAGCTCGGGGTAGGGGACAATGAAAAAGAAGGCGCGCTGACGGATCTCCCAGTCGCTTTCCACATAATTCAATTTCCAGATGCTGTCAAATTGCTCATAGGGCATGTCCAGCACTCCGCCGATCTGCCACGGGTCCAGCAGGCGGACCGTATCTTCCTCCGGATCGTATCCGGTGAGGACTGCCATATGGCTGGCGCCGGCAGGCGTCCAGTTTACTCTTGTCAGGATGAGCAGCGGTCCGTAACGCTCAAGGGCGGCGATGAGTTCTTCTTTAGAGCTGTTCTCCCTGACGCCGAGGTAATAGTCCATGAGCTGAAGGTCATCTTCGGTGTCGAGAATGTTCAGCCCTGTGTGGACATTGAACTGTCCCTGGTAGACGTTCTGATCGATCAGTGCCTGTGCGCTCATCGTCGGGTATTCTTCCTTATAGTTATGCCAGAAGTCCAGCACCATCTGGACACAGGCTGCCGTACAGCCGGTGGTGATCTCGCTGCCGCCGTATTTCAGCCCGAACTGGCTTACAAATTTGGGCTCATACCACAATGACCCGTGAAAATATTCCGGACCAAGGGTCGGCGTGGGAGACGGACCGAAGGTGGGTGTGGGCGTCAGGCTTGGCAGGGGCGTTGCTGTGGCGGTAGATGTGGGGGTGGCGGAAGGCAGCGGTGTGTCGCTGGGATGGAGCGCCTGTTCCGTGAGCGTACAGGCCGCGGCTGTCATCTCGGCCGATTCGGTTTTTACCGCAGGCGGCCTGGGCTGCGGCAGCGCGCATCCGGCGCAGAGGAGCCCTGCGATGAGAGCCGGGATAAGGAACAGGAGAGCCTGAATTTTCATGAGAACGGGGCAGCCGGGGGATCCGGATGGGTTTCTGAACGTCAGCTGCTCAGCAGCGGCTGACCGTAATCGAACAGGGCGATATTGATATCGATGATATTGTATTTCCTGTTCTCCACAAAGTAGGAGATGATCAGGTCAAACTTGCTGTTCGGGGAGAGTGTATATCCCGCGCGTGACAGCAGGTCGAGCATCTCCGGCATATCCAGATGGAGCGCTATGGCATAGGCGATGGCTGTGATCTTTTTGGGATGATAGTCGGCATTGCAGCGGAGTTTGGAGAAATTTTTGCGGTTTCCGTTGGCGCGTTTATAGACTGTCACATCATCCAACCCCCGTTCGTCGATCAGCCTGAACAGCCGTTCCTGGAAGGTATCTTCTTTTTTCTTCAGCACATCTTCCAGCGATTTTGCTCTTGCTCCGGCGAACGCCGGGGCGGAGGGCGCCATCATCATGTCGGAATCAAGGGGCTTTTTTTTATGAAGAGTCTGTGTGAACTCTTTCAGATCGGGAATGGAGGGGAGCTTCCTCCGTGATTTTTTTGCGGGGGCACTCTGGATGGTTTCGGCATTCTTATCAGCCGGATCCAAGGTGATTTCCTCCCCGAAAAGAGGTTCCGAAAGGAAGCGTTCTTCGTCCATCCTGCGGCGGAGGGTGTTTGTCTGCGGACCTTCGTATTCCTGCTCCCGCAGGATACCGACGGCGTGTTCGTCTATGTATTCATCGATCTCGCCGACGAGCTTTTGGGAAAGCTCCAGTGACTTCCGGTCGAAGACCACGAGGATGATGTTCATGTCATTTGTCAGGAGGAATTTCCCGATTTCCCTGAGCGCGATGTCCAGTGCCTCATCCTTCGGGAATCCATAGACGCCGGTAGCGATCATGGGGAAGGCGATGCTTTCGCAGGAAAGGTCCGCCGCCAGTGCCAGTGAATTTGCGTAACAGGCGTGAAGGATCTCCCGTTCGCCGTGCTCACCGTCGATCCAGACCGGGCCGACCGTGTGGATGATGTATTTGGCGTTGAGACCAAAGGCGGGGGTACTGACCGCATTTCCCGGATCAATATCGCCGATTTTTCTGCGTTCTGCCAGCAGCTGTTTTTCTCCCGCGGCGCGGTAAACCGCACTGTCTGTTCCGCCGCCGATAATGGGGCTGGGGTTGGCGGTGTTGACGATCGCGTCGGCTTTTACTTTGGTGATATCATTGCGGATAATTTGAAATGGCATCTCTCCTCCGGTGGTTCATTATCTCTGTCTGGTATAGGATAATTATAAAGGGTTTTCGGGAAAGGGGGGGATTATAGTGGTCAGTGGTCGGTGGCCGGTAGTCAGTGGCCGGTGGCTGGTGGTCGGTGGTTGGTGGCCGGTGGTCAGTGGTTGGTGGTCAGTGGTCGGTGGTTGGTGGTTGGTGGTCAGTGGCCGGTGGTTGGTGGTCGGTGGTCAGTGGTCGGTGGCCGGTAGTCAGTGGCCAGTGGCCGGTGGACGGTGGACGGTGGTCAGTGGCCGGTGGTTGGTGGTCAGTGGTCGGTGGTTAGTGGTTGGTGGTTGGTGGTCAGTGGTCAGTGGTCGGTGGTTGGTGGCCGGTGGTCGGTGGTCGGTGGTTGGTGGCCGGTAGTCAGTGGCCGGTATCGCAGTCTTTGTAAAGGCGTCACTGCCGTTGTTTCCGCATCAACAGTTTGATTGATCGATTTGCTGTGATGAAGTGATATGATTTGGAAAATTGGATAAGGCGGCAAAAATGCTCAGAAATTATTTTGCGGAGGCTTCAGCCTGTAGAAACGAAGCTCCATGACGGCGGCCCAAACCTGCGGATCAGCGGCTTCGTCAAGCAGATAGAAATCGGTGAACCGGTTGATCTTCAGGAAAGCTTCGAATGCCGTCCGATATTCATCTGTAAGGCAGTAGACGGTTTTCAGATCGATGAATTCTTCATCCTCTCCTTCGTCAAACCGGAAAAGTTGCCGTGCGACAAAGACGGCTTTGTGGGTGCGAGGGACGGTTTCGCGCAGCGGAACTGTCCCTTGTTGTCGGACGCTCAGCTGCGAAGCAATGACGGTATTGTGGAGCCGCACAACAAATGACCCAGGAGTGGGTCATTTGCATACGGCCCCCTGACCCGGTCCCGGGTCAGTGTCAGCTGCCGATCCCACGGCGGCGGATGACACCGACATCCGGCACCTGACCACTGACCACCGACCACTGACACCTGACACCTGACACCTGAAACCTGACCACCGACCACCGACCACTGACCACTTAATTTCCCTCTTCGGCGAGGATCTTCCTCATTTGGGCTGCCTGGCCGGGGTAGAACTCGGCAAAGTCCGGGTCGCGGGCGAGGTAAATTATCTCATCCCTGGTGAAGGTGATGGCTCCCTTCTCGTTCGGACTGCTCCGATCGAAGGCATTCCGCAGGATCTTCAGATAGAAAGGTATATTCGGGTCCGCTGTCATAAGGTGCGCCGGTTCAACCGGCGGCGGTCCGTCTGCGTGTATATGTTCTTCCTGACGGGAATCTTGTATAGGAACCGGATCCGAAATTCCGGTTGATCGATCTGCTGCGTGTAACTGTTCTTCCGGGGAAGGATCAGGTGCAGGATCCGGGATTTCCGGCTGGTTGGTTTCGTGTAACTGTTCTTTAGAATGGGGATCAGTCATGGAATCCGGGGCCGGTGCTCCGGAAGATTGTGCTGATTCGTGTAAGTTTTCTTCCGGAAGCGGGCCCGGACCGGGATCCGGTACCTGATTTTCGGGTGAGCGATCCTGCCGGGTGAAGTTTTTTGGTGCTTCTTCGTGTCCTGTGTTTTTCTCTTTGGTTATGATTTTTTGGGTTTGATCGTCCTGAGTTTTCTGAGTATCCTGGGCTTTTTCGTTTGTTTTGATCGGAGTTTCTGTTTTGGAAGCGTTCTCTTCGGGTTTCGGATTCCGGGAAACGTTGGTGCGGTCCGGGTGCCGGTCTTCCTGAGCCGCCGGAGCGGCAGCAGGATGGCCGGCCTTGTGTGCTTCTGATTTCCGCATTCCGCATTTTTTTGAGCCATCCAGCGCGGAGAGTGCCCGCTGGGCGGAAAAGGCGGCAGGTTCATTC
>CACYHU010000144.1 GCA_902774215.1 uncultured Chloroflexota bacterium | reverse complement strand
TGTGAACAAGTCTCTGTTTTTGAGAGCTTCCAGCTGAGGATATTTAGGGATCAATGCTGCCATATCATATGACCACCGCCACCTGACCACCGATCACCGACCACTGACCACCAACCACCGACCACCGGCCACTGACCACCGAACACTGACTGCCTTGAACCGGCAGCTGCGAACGGACTGATCCATCATTGCAAGCGTCTTCACCAAAATCTGAAAAGGAGCGGTAAGCTCTCTTGGTTCCAGGATGATCGTACCGTCACCCATCTCCTGAACATGATAATAATCGAAATTGGTATTGCGAATTGTCAGGCGTCTCTTGGAATCAAGTTTTGCGTCATATTCCCGAATGACTGTCTGCATTTTTCCTCCTTAGTGGAATATCCCACTAAGATATTAACATAAAAAAAAAGATAAAGTCAAGTATACCCGCTGCTTCCCGGAAGCTGACCGTCCCGCCCCGCTGACATCCTGGAACCCGCTCCGAGAGGTACAGGCTTCGCCTGATTCAGATGCGGAGCGGGAGCTTCGCCCCGCCGCCCGTGCGCGGGAAAACCGTCCCCGGGTTGGCCGCCGTACACAAATCAAAATAGTCTGCAGATGATCTTACTCCCGGGGCATCCGCTGTTTCGGTTTGTTTTTTTCCAATCCGGCTTAAGACCTTTCCCCTTTCTCAGAAAAACGAACCTGGTAATTACTTGGTAATTACTTGGTAATACTTGGTAATTACTTGGTAATTACTTGGTAATACTTGGTAATTACTTGGTAAATCATTTTACCAGGTTCAATTATTAAAAGGTCTTCACTTGCTGCAATTTTGTTTGAATTATATTTAATTACATATTTGTTTAACCAGTGAAACAATGTAATCCACTCCGGTTTTATCCGCAGCAGAAACCTGGCAGTCACCGGTCGCCCAGTGTCCGGTGTTGCTCATATCCCGGACAAGTTCCTGAGGGTCATCAAGCGTGCCATATGGGACATTTATGATTGCTCTCAGCTTGCTTGCGAGTAAGGTTATACTGACAATGATCACATCATTCTGTCTGAAAGACATATACAGTTTTTTCGGAACTGCTGTCATCCCCGGCAATTTCATGATCTGGTCTTTGAAATAGGCATAAAGATCCCGAATATGCTCAGTAGTGTTATTCAAGTGATATTGCTCAGTATAAAGTCCCGCTTCAGAATCCTGAATTTCTGCTGCGGTTTGTTCATCTGCGATTTCATGGCCGGCAGGATCAACCTTTTTCAGCCGGTCTGTTGTACCGCTGATTGCCGCGATACTGGAAAGAATACCGTATGCATCCTCGGGACTTATGGCATAAAACTCACGCACACGGGGTTTTCCATCGAAAGTTTCGATTGCTCGAAGATCAGGGTTTAACCTGTCAATCAGAGCGTGTACATCCTTATCTTTCAGTCTCCCGTCGACTTCATAGGTGCAGTATGCGCGGAAGGCGAACGGCAGACATTCGGATCGGTTCAGTTGGTTCAAACGTTTCTGCAAATCATCAGCATACCCAATCTTCACATATTCCGGAAAACTTGGGTTCGTAAGAACGTATATTACACCTTTTCCCATGGCATCTATCCTTTATTTGTTTTCCTCGAAGTTTTCGACCTGCTCCATGACCTTACGGAAAACTTCGGGACTGTATTGCGGCGGATATCCGTTCTTGATCAGACAGACTTTAATATCAAATTTGAGTTGATCCCGTACGATCTGGCTGTTGAGCCAATCGGCGAATGATGATTTGGTATCAATAATTTCCTTGATCTTCTTCGCGAGTGATTTACATTTGTCATTGATTTTGACTCCATCAACAACTTTATCACTGCCATATTCAAAGTTATACTGATCCCGAAGCGCCATCAGGATATCATAAAAAGCCTTTTCCTCAAAAGTAAGTCCGATTTTTCGGAAACTTTCACGATCCGCATTCATCTTACGCAGTATTTCCAGTGCCTGCTCAGTTGCACTCTGAATGATTCGTTCGGAAGTTTCTTCCTGAGCCTCTCCTGCTTCTTCGATAGAAAGGTGTTTCCGGCGTTCATGGTATTGTCTGATCGTTTCCTCAAGCATTTCCCGGAACATTTTTGCGGCAAGCTGATTTGTTTTCCCGTAATCAGCAATTTGTTTTTTGAGCAATTTAATTAGCAATTCCAGTTTGGTAGCCGGCATTTTGACATCGGATAGCTTTTCATAAAATTCAGGGCTGGAAAGATCTTCCATTTCTCCGTTTTCATCCAGAATGCTTTCGACTTCGTTATATTTCAGCGCTTCTTCAACCATTCTGGAAACATAACGGTTCATGGTTTCCGTATCCATATCGTTATCACCGCTCATCTTACGGACAAAACCGGCAATAGCCATAAAGCATTGGGCAAGAGAAGATTCTCCTTCGCTCAATTCTCCGGAAGGCTGACATATATCATAAGCAGCCCGCATTCGTTTCACCGTTTCCAGAAAATACCTTTTGAAGGGAACTGTTGCTGAACCTTTCCCGTTATTTTTTTCTGTTTGAAGCTCGTCTTCCGAAGCAAATACATATTCTGCGGCTTTGGAAAGTAATGTGTAACGCCGGACAGGGTCACAATCCGGATCAAGAAAAGGTGTTAAATCATAACCGGCAAAAAGATTTTTCAGAATGTCAAGCTCACTGCGGAAGATACCCTTGGCCTGTTCCACATCATCAGCAGAAGGGGCAACGGAACCACCTCCGCCATATATCTTTACAGCCTCACGCATATTATCACGAATACCGATATAATCAACAATCATACCGTAATCTTTTCCGGGATATTTCCGGTTAACACGGCTGATCGTCTGGATAAGCAAATGCTTTTTCAGCGGTTTGTCATTATACATATAGGTGAGAGACGGCACATCAAAGCCGGTGATCCACATATCGACAACAATTACGATATGGAAGTTGGATTTGTCCTGTTTGAATGCCGCGTCCAGCTCTTCAGAGCGCTTATCATTCTTTACCCCGCCGAGGTAATTGTACATATCCTCCGGATCATTGCTGCCGACACTTGCTACCATTGCAAGATATGGCATCGGTTTCAATTCCCTTAGTTCTTCAGGGGAAACGGAAATTCCATCCGGTGACTTTTTCTCTTCAAACCATTCAGGATATTTTTCTTGAAACTTTTTCAGCAGCGCGTACGCGATGGGACGGCTGGAACAGACGATCATTGCCTTCTGCACCCGATCCGGATCTGCCTCACAGGCAGACACATAGTGATCATGGATATCCACCGCAAGCCGTTCCAGACGGGACGGTTCGCCGATGATGATCTCCAGCGAACTCATTGCCTTTTTACTGGCTTCGATATCATCTTCCGTGGCGCCATCTTCCGCGCATTTTTTATAATAGGCTTCGATCTGTTTAACTTTTTCCTGATCCAACAGGACCTTCGCGATGCGCGGATGATACTTGATCGGAACGGTCAAGCCATCTGCCACAGCCTGATCCATCGTATACCGATCGATCTCGTCACCGAAAGTCTGGTATGTTTCCGCGATCGGAGTTCCCGTAAAACCAACAAAAGTCGCGTGTGGAAAAGCTTCCCGCAGAACTTTCGCATAAGGGCGGGAAAGCATCGCCTTCATGTTCGCATCAGCGTCTTTGCTGAATTGGATCTGTCTGGACTTTTCCAGCTGTGTTCGGTGTGCTTCATCTGAAAAGCATATGATATTTGCCCTCTTATTGATCAATCCGATCGGATCATCTTTCCGGTCGACAAATTTCTGAATAGTACAGATGTAAAAACCGCCGCTTTCACGAATCCCCAGTTCTTCACGGAGTTTCCTCCTGCTGGGAACAACGCTGACTTCGCCGAGGTTCAGAAATTCCTTGCTTTTTGTAAATAATTTCGCGCCTTGTTTCTGCAATTCATCCCGGTCAACGATCATGACGATCGTTGGTGATCCGATTTCCATAACATCTGTACAGCGTAAAGCCAGCTGCCGCGCAAGAAAAGCCATCGTGTAAGTTTTGCCGCAGCCCGTAGCTCCGAAATAGGTCCCGCCTTTCCCGCTTCTCGTAAGGACAGATTTTACAATGCTGCGCTTCAGAAGGCGTGCTGCGAAAAACTGCGGATAACGGCAGACGATTTCTACTTCTTCGTTGTCATATTCACTGTCCTGAAAATAAATGTAATCGCGGAAGATCTCCAAAAAACGATCAGGAGCGTATACGCCTTTGATCATGGACTGCAATTCATCATAAGAACCGGTAGATATTTTGCTTTCATCATTCACCCGGCGCCAGGCGTAAAAGTGTTCATAAGGAGTTTTGACTGTGCCAAGCCGTGTTTTGACGCCATCGGAAATACATGCCAGGGGGCAATAGTGTAGCAGATGCGGGATGTCCCGCCAGTAGCGGATATTGATCTGCTCCCAGGCACTATAAACCGTTGCTTTTGCATCTGCCGGATTTTTCAGTTCGATCACGCACACCGGCATTCCATTGACAAACAACAGAACATCAGGCCGGCGGGTCTGCGTTTGTCCGTTATTTACATATTCAACGGTAAACTGATTGACCGCACGGTAAATATTATTTCCGGGATTTTCAAAGTCAATTAGTGAAATGATCTGGGGCTGCCCATTTTCCGGAGTGAAGGAAATACCGCTGACCATCCAGTTATAAACTTTGTGCAATGTGGCAAAATCACTTTCCGCACCAACCAGACGGACCATATCGATGATCTGCCGAAAATCCGAAGGATTCAGATCCGGATTGGTTTTGACAAGAAACTGTTCCAGATCATCTTCGTAAATAACTTCCTGCTGGCTTTTTCTTGTGATGCTGTTCCCGGGCAGATATTGCCAGCCTACCGCTTCGAGGTAAGCAAGAAGGGCATTTTCAAAATTCTGTTCACAAAACTTGTATTTTCCATGAATATCCATAGATTATTGTCTCCCTTCTTCCAACGAGCCCCGGATCAGGATCGGACAGATGGCTTTGATCTGCGCTTTCAGTTGTTCATTGATTTTTCTTCTGGTAGAATATACTGAATAAATATCAACAATAGATTTCTGGACTTTTTTTTCAGGTATAGGTATTTCAGTCTCATAGAATCGATCAAGATCAAGGTTTGATCTTATACTTGAATCGCTCATAAACCATCCCAATCTGTCACTTTCATCACGGGAAAACCACATCATAATATACTCTGAAAGCACTGATTGATCTTTATTCTCAAAAACAGTATAGGCTGGAGAGATAATTATTGGATCATTTCCTTTATACAGAGCGATTCTGATACATTTATCCCGACCGGTTTGCATTCCTGAAAACGCGAATTGGTTTAATTGAACTATCTTATATTTTTTCAAGTCAACACCGTTCGTATCGGCAACAGAAGGCATGAATTGTTTTGAAATATTTATTCCCTGAACATTTGTGATTCTGTCGTCATCATTACGCTGATCTACTTCTAATAATAATTCGCCAACTGTCTTTTTTACAGCTGTATGCTTTATCTGATCTATTAGTATGTCAAAGGACAATTTCAAATCCTCCAGCCCGCGTTCGTAGCTTTGCTGATTGGCGACCATAGCTTTGTAGATTTCAACATATTTCTGCTGCACCGGAAGCGGAGGAAGTGTAATTTCCAATTCGCACATGTTGTCCCAACTAAAGAAAAGCGTTGCGCTCCCATATGTTTTATACAACATATAGCGATCAAATTCGTTTCTAAGGAACCATATATATAAATAGTCAGGAGAAAGAATATTTTTGGCTACAGATGGTTTAACATAAAAAGCGACATAATCATTCGTGAATATATAAACATCGTTTGATGTGTTATATCCTAATCCTAATCGATCATGTACCCTGTGATTAAAAATAAATCCGCCCGGTCGAACAACCAAAAATTTTCGTAAATCTCTGCCTGAAACATCAACTTTTGTGCTCGAAATCGCTTTAGTATTCAAAACACCTCGGACATCTGAAATGCTATACTCCATTCGTAAATTAGTTTCGGTGTTTCTCATCAATAATTCGGCGAGCCGATACTTAGTCAATGTCATAACCGATCCCCCGAAAAGCTTCTCTGAGCATCTGTTGAGATTCCTGTTCTTGTTCCATAATCTCCCGCATCTCCTGCTGAATTCGCGCCATTTCGGCAGGAAAATCGATCTTCAGGTCATGATCGATGAACTCGATATATTTACTCGGTACCAGACTCCATTCCTGACTTTCGATCTCATCGATACCCACAGAGCGGTAAAGCTCCGAAACAGCATAATTTCTCCCATCGGTTCCTTCACACTGCCAGGTATGGTAGATTTCCGCAGCCCTTTCGATCTGGTCTGTATGCAACTCAACCTTCTTTTTATTCTGATCCTTCACCGGATTTTCTGTCCAGGTGCGCAAATCCATGAAAAGTATTTCATGTTCCCGGTTCCGCAGCATACGGTCATGATATTTGCCGCCCTTTTTGTTCTGGTTCAGGATCCAGAGTGTGACGGAAATATCCGTCGTAATGAAAAGCTCCCGAGGCAGGATGATGATCGCTTCTACCTTGTCATTTTGGATCAGCTTTCTGCGGATCTCTACCGTGTCACTGTCGCCCAATGCTCCGTTCGCCAAAAGGAATCCGGCAACACCGTCCAGCGGCTTTAGGTGGGAAAGAATATGCAGGATCCAGGCATAATTGGCATTGCTCTCCGGTGGAACAGCATAATCCGCCCAGCGGGAATCATTTTTCAGATTGGAGTCGAACCAGCCCTTTAAATTGAAGGGGGGATTCGCCATGATGTAATTGAAATACAATCCTTTATGCAAATCATGGGTGAAGGATGAATCATAAGTGTCTCCAAGGTTGTGGCTGATTCCGCGCAGCACAAGGTTCATCTTAGCTAAGCGCCAGGTTGCTGCATCCTTTTCCTGTCCCCAGACATTGGTATCGCTGATATCTCCTTTTTTCTTTTTTACATATTCAGCGCTCTGAATAAACATCCCTCCTGATCCGCAGCAGGGATCATAAAGTCTTCCGGCAAAAGGTTCGATCATTGTTGCAATCAGCTGAACTACATCATGCGGTGTATAAAATTCGCCTTCCTCTTTGGTCGCGTTCACG
>CACYHU010000143.1 GCA_902774215.1 uncultured Chloroflexota bacterium | reverse complement strand
GGGAGAAACTGCATAGGAAAAAGTTCGAAAACGATTTATTGATGATTATTGGAGAGAGAATCGATGAATAACGGTTTGCACCGGTTCATTAGCACTTTATTATTGTTAGGCTTTCTGATTGTTTGTTTTCCGGTATCAGCACAGACAGATACTTCCGAAAACTTAGGTGTTGAAGTTGAGATGGTTGTTGACGGGGATATCCGGGTAGATAAAACAGAGATGATTGCTTTGGAGATTATTGGCGGTTTAAAAACAGAAAAGAACTCTGCAAAAAAATCGAAACCGGGTGTAAATGAGGCAAATATTGAAATTACCGGTGATTTAACAAGTGTCGGAAAAGGTTTCCTTTTCGATATTCCGGAGGAGAGCGATGTTGTCGCGAAAGTTTTAGTTACAGGAACGCTCTCCGGCAAAGAGCGAAGTGTTGAAATCAGTGAGTATGTGCGGCCTGAGAATCTGGATCTGGCGGTATGGAAGATAGAAAAGAACAATGGTCATGCTTCGGAAAACCCGGAGGGCGGTGTTTCTGAATTTGAAGGAAATATCAAATATCTGATTGAAATTGCCCCTGATTCCAAGGAAAGGATTCGGGCTGTTGATGGCAACGGAAATGAACTGCCTGTTATTAAAGGCCCTGTTTCAGGTACGCCTTATCATTACATGAGAGAAGGTGACCGTCTTTATGTGGAAGCTGTCGGATCGTATGAATTAGAAGTAGTTTATAATGGCAGGGAAATTCAGGTACCGCTGCGCAGAGATGGGCTGGATCGTTTTTATCTTGATATCCCGAAAGGCGGTGCTGTATGGCTTTCTGCGGAAAGATACCAGGAGCAGCTATCTGATGCTGGTGCTTTGCCGCCAGCAGCTGGTTATGACCATATCAAAGAGCTTGACTGGTTGTTGGACGTTTCTCTGCCGGACACCGGTTTTTCAGCAAATCATCCGGTCCCTTTAGCAGCCCGCCCTGAAGGTTTAATTTACGGAGCTACAGGGTTTACTCTGCAGCTTCCGACTCTTGATGTCATGGAACCGATCGTGACAGTTCCGCAAGAGGTTGGCAGTTATCCGGTCGAGTGGCTGGAAAGTAATATCGGATTTCTTGAGCAGAGCAGCCTGCCGGGAGAGGGAATAACGGTTCTTGCTGCGCATAATCACCTGAATTCTGCACAAGCCGGTCCGTTCCTTTTTATTAACACGCTGAAAACGGGCGATCGTATTATGATCACGGATGCGGATAACGCCATGCGGATCTATCGGGTTTATGGCATTTATAAGATTGCTTCAAACGGTTTCGCTTCCATCGCTGAAGATCTGCGTGAAAATGCGCTTGTCATGATAACTTGTGAAGACGAGTCTGTTTCCGGAGGGTATCTGAATCGACGAGTCGTTTTCGCTGAACCCTGTTCTGATCTTTTATGGGAAAAACAGGATTCAGAATAAAGGATACGCTAAGGGTCCAGTGCCGGTTTTTCTCCGGAGGTAATCTCAGAAAACCAGACAGCGGCAGTGGCAGTAAAAAAATATAATTATTGTAGTTCAGGCTCCGGTTGGGGTATAAAAAACTTGAAGAATTAGAAGGAGAGCTGATAAAAATGGTAAAAGCGGTTTTGTTTGATTTGGACGGCACACTGCTGCCGATGGATCAGGATGTGTTTTTAAAGGAATATTTCAGTTTGTTGGCAAAAAAGCTTGCTCCTTTTGGTTATCAGCCAAATGAACTGATTCGGGCGATATTGCATGGGACAGAAGCAATGGTGAAAAATAATGGTATCCGGACGAATGAGGAAGTGTTCTGGAACGATTTTACGAAAATCTATGGGGAGCATGCCCGGACTCATGAACCGCTGTTTGCGGATTTTTATGCGATTGATTTTCAGAAGATACAGAATTTTTGCGGTTATGATTCCCGGGCTGCAAGTATCGTCAGAGATCTGAAGGATGCGGGAACCCGTGTAATATTGGCAACAAATCCTATTTTTCCGGCTATTGCTATTGAAAGCCGTATCCGTTGGGCGGGGTTGACACCGGAAGATTTTGAATTCTATACCTCATATGAAAATTTTGGTTATTCAAAGCCGAATATTGCCTATTATCGTGAGTTGTTGAACAGGTTGGGACTGTCTCCTAAAGATTGTGTGATGGTAGGAAATGATGTTGATGAAGATATGGTTGCCGAACAGATTGGCATGCAGGTTTTTCTTCTGACTGATTGTCTGATCAATAAAAGCGGCACGGATATTTCAGATTTTCCTCAAGGAAATTTTGATGATCTGCGGGAATTCCTGTTTTGATTTATGTATTTTATAAATAATTACGTGTAGATATTTCAGGAGATTGCTATGAATGAGAATATCATAAAACGCGGAGAGCTTTTGGCTCAAACAGTAATTAAGGGACTCAAATCCCGCAATATGAACGGTTACTATGCTGCCTCGAAAGAAGAAGCACTGGAGCTTGCGTTGTCTATGATTCCGGAAGGCAGTTCTGTGACCATGGGCGGCGGGATGAGCGTGCATGAGATCGGCCTCGTAAAAGCACTGAAGGAGGGAAATTATAATTTCATTGACCGGGACGCTTATGATGATAAACATGCTGCCATGCTTGCAGCTTATGACGCGGATGTATTTCTCTCCAGCTCCAATGCTATCACGCAGGACGGTATTCTGGTCAATATCGACGGTAATGCCAATCGTGTGAGCGCTATCGCCCAGGGACCGCGCAAAGTGATCATGATTGTCGGTTTGAATAAAGTCTGTGATGATTGGGATGGAGCGATGAAACGGGCACGCAATGTCGCCGCACCCATCAATACGCAGCGTTTTGGGCTGAATACTCCCTGTACAAAGACCGGTACCTGTATGGACTGTAAATCTCCTGATACTATTTGCTGCCAGTTCCTTATCACACGTTTTTCCCGTCATGCAGGCCGCATCCATGTGATTCTGGTCAATGATAATCTTGGTTTCTGATCATGATTTATAAATGAGAATAATGCGCCTGATCGATCAGGTGCTTTTTGATCATATGTAAGAATTATAGAAAATGGATTATACGATTCGGAAAATCAGAGAAGAGGAATTCGGTATTCTTCAGGATTTTTTGTATGAAGCTGTTTACGTACCTGATGGTGTGGAACCGCCGGATAAAAAGATTCTTGAACTGCCTGAACTGCGTGTTTATATCGAAAATTTCGGCAATAAACCCGGAGACAGATGTCTTGTGGCGGAAACAGATGACATGATCGTCGGAGCAGTTTGGGCACGTATCATGAAGGATTATGGTCATGTGAACGATGAAACTCCTTCTCTTGCGATCTCTCTGTATAAGGATTATCGAAAATGCGGTATTGGTACCGAAATGATGAGACAGATGCTCGCAATATTGAAAAATGACGGATTTAAACGGGTATCTCTTTCTGTCCAGAAAGAAAATTACGCGGTAAAAATGTATCAGAACTTAGGTTTTCAAGTAATTGTCGATAATCCGGATGAGTACATTATGATTATTGATCTTTAAGGTGACACCAGGATGAACAGGGAAAAATCCTGCGGAGCAGTTGTTTTTACATACGGGAGAGAGAGGATAATCCGCTATGTACTCGTACAGCAGCGCAGCGGCAGATTTTGTTTTCCTAAAGGACATGTAGAAGCTGGAGAAACAGAGTATCAAACTGCAATGCGTGAAATTTGGGAAGAGACAGGGATTCGTCCGCAAATTCTGAATGGTTTTTGTGAGACAGAAACCTATGAGGTTTCCTCAAAACCAGGGATAATGAAGGATGTTGTCTATTTTCTCGCGGAATATGACGGTCAGCCTGTCGATCCTCCTCTGACGGAAGAGATTCAGAATGTCCGTCTCTGTACTTATGAAGAGGCACTGTCATTGCTTCCGACAGATAGTCGGAGAGAGATTTTATCCAGAGCTGAACATTTTCTGAACAGGGAGAAACTGTCAGGTGATTGAAATAAAACAAATCTTTCCGGACAGCAGAGATGCGGAAATTGTCTCTGAAATTAATAATGAGGCTTTTCCGCCGCATGAACATATTGATCTGGAAGCTATGTTCCGCATGAATGAAAAAAGTGATGCGGATATTTTCGGCTTTTATAATGGCGGAAAGCCTGTCGGCTTCATCTGGACAATTACGAATGTTCACTGCGTTTATGTTTTTTTCCTGGCTATCGATGCAAAATATCGCGGACAGGGATATGGTACGCAGGCAATCGATTCACTGTTCCGTTTTTTTTCGGATAAGCAGGTCGTACTGGATATTGAAGAACTTGATCCTTCTGTGGAAAATTATGCTCAGCGTGTACACAGAAAATCCTTTTACCTGCGCTGCGGTTTTCACGAGACCGGACGTTATACCATGTTTAACGGTAAGCGCTTTGAGGTTCTCTGCAACGGAGGTCCGCTTGATACAGAAGGTTTCATGGATCTTGTGCTGCTCATTCATGAGTTGATGCCGGTCTATCCGGGTATATTGTTATGAAGAGGAAAATGAAAATGTTGATACGGACTGCCTCGATTTATGATCTGGATGCTGTGGCTGCGGTAGAAGCGGAATGTTTTCCTCCCGCTGAGGCTGCCACCCGGGAGGAGTTTGCAGAACGGCTGAATGTTTACGCCAACCATTTCTGGCTGTTGTGTGATGGAGATCATCTTATCAGTTTCGTTGATGGTTTCTGTACGGATGAACCGGATCTGACCGACGAAATGTTTGCGAAGGCAGAGATGCACAATGAGAACGGTGCCTGGCAAATGATTTTTGGTGTCAACACCATTCCTTCCGAGAGGAAAAAAGGCTATGCCGGAATCTTGATCCATCAGGTTATAGCTGATGCCAAAGCGCAGGGACGCAAAGGGGTTGTTCTGACCTGTAAGGAGGAAAAGATTGCCTGGTACGCGAAGTTCGGCTTCGTTAATGAAGGACTCAGTGTGTCTGTTCATGGCGGTGTTCCCTGGTACCAGATGCGGCTGAGATTTTAAAGCAGTTTAGCAGTGAATTGCTGAAATTATAAAAAAAATACTGTCTAACTTTCTTCTCATGTTTTTAAATCCTGTTTTATATTTTCTCCTTGCGTTCCGAATGGTATAATTTTTTTGTTTCAGGATATTTGGAAATATATCGGAGCTGAAAATGAGTATTTTTATTCTTGAATTGCCTTTATTCATCTTGCTGATCCAAAAAGGAAAAACCGGGCTTATCGCGAGTGTATGTGCTTATATTGTCATATGCGGTTTTTTTGTCGCTGTAAAATTAGGAAAGAGGATAAATAAGCCCTGTTTCTCGCTGTATTATCCGCTTGTTTCATTGGTCCTTACTACGGCGGCTTTTTTATTTTTTTACGTAAATTGGCGAGGATCGGGGAGACTGCAGATCGTTGCTGATATTCTTTACCTTCCGCTGAATCAATCCTGCCTCATAACGGCTGTTTTTCTGGGATTTCTTTCTGTCTTTGGTGTGGATTATGGCGTGGCATGCTTTTACACATTATTCGGTGGGGAAATCACCGCAAAACCGTTTTTAGCATCAGATTTATCTATCCGGATCTACATCCTTCTTTCATCTTTTTTGACCATCACATTGAATTCAAAGTGTTCTCCGCTTTATCCCTTCAACGATTGGGTCGATCCCAATACTATGTTTACAGTGGGAAAAGGGATTTTTAAGGGCTATGTGCCTTATCGTGATCTCTATGACCAAAAAGGACCGTTAATTTTATTTCTGCATGGGCTCACATCTCTAATTTCATATAAAAGTTTTCTTGGCGTGTATATTTTTGAGGTGGCAGCCTGTTTTTTATTCCTTTGGTTATGTTACAAAATCGCTTTGTTATATTTCGATAAAGCCTTTTTCATAATGATCCCGGCTGTTTATTTTGTCATTTATCGCTCTCTGCCTTTTTCATCCGGGGACACAGCTGAAGAATTTGTACTTCCTCTGCTTGCTTTCAGCCTGTATGCCGGCTGCAAAGCGATTAAAAATCAGGAACTTCCTGCAAAGCAGGAATTTTTTTGGATCGGAATAACATCAGGGATCATTTTCTGGATCAAATATTCAATGCTCGGTATGTATCTGGGCTGGTTTGTTTATTTCCTCATTTTCTCCCTCAGAAAAAGGTTAATCAGGAAATTATTCAGCGGTGTTGTCCTTATAATTTCGGGTGTGGTTCTTTGCACAGTTCCTGTTCTTATCTATTTTTTGGCAAATTCCGCATTGAATTATTTATGGGAAGCTTACTTTTACAATAACATATTTCATTATCAGGGTTTTGCGGAAGGAGTGTTCAGCTCTCCGTTGTCTTTTAAAATCTATCTGGGCTTTTATGATCTGAATAAGCATTACACGATTTTGCTGTATTGCCTTGCGCTCGGTTTGATTTGGACGTTTTTCCGGAAGCAATGGAGATTGTGTTTATTCATTCTTCTGACATTTATGAGTATGCTGCTTGGCATATATATCGGCGGGCTGGGTATGGATTACTATTCCCTGATTTTCAGTATATATGTGATTTTCGGTATATTTCCTTTGTTTGAGTGCTTACGCCAGCTGATCGGTATCCGAAAGAGATTTGACAAAAGCATTGATTTTTTGGCTGTTTTATTTCTGACTCTGGGAAATATCGGTTTATGTTTTGGTTCTGAAAATATGTATCTTCTGGAGTACAATAAAGAAGAACTTATGGCATTCAGATTCGCTGATTTTATCTGCCGTTCAGGTGTTGAAAATCCGAATGTTTATAACCATGAGATGCTGGACAGCGGTGTGAATACTGCAGCCGGATTGATACCGAAAATGCGTTTTTTCTGTCAGGATAATATCGATTATCTGGATGAGATCAAGGAAGAACAGCAAAGCTGTCTGCAAAACGGATGTGCGGATTTTATTGTCACTTATACTGAGAGTGAATATTCCTTCCCGGAATTTGATGAGTATGTTCATGTCGACTGGTCGCCTTTTCCGACCGGAGCAGACCGCACAGGTCCGGAGGAATTTTTGTATGGTCACCTGTATATGAAGAAACAGTGGTTTTATTCATGACAGGATCATTTTGAATCGCTGCTGCAGGCAGCAGGGAGGTTTTCTTATGCAATTTGTGATCAATGCTTATGACGGAAAAGATGAAGGGGCTTTTGAGAGACGAATGAGTGTCCGTCCTCAGCATT
>CACYHU010000142.1 GCA_902774215.1 uncultured Chloroflexota bacterium | reverse complement strand
GTGATACCGATGCGGCACGCCAGCGTTCGGCCGCGTCCAGCAGGCGGGGATCATCTCCGCTGAGTTTGAAGAAGTCTGTGACCGCACGGTCATAGATGGCCCGTGCCCGGAGCAGGTAGTTTTCGTAGGTGCGGTAACCGGTTTTGAGCGGAACAGCGAAGGCAGCTTCAGACTGATTGGCCTGAGCTGCTGCGTTGTTGATGTTCTGTCTGTTTTCTCCGTTCATTCCGGCTTTTCCCTTTGTTTTATTTCCGTGAGGCGGGGACTGAACCGCCTGCGGGTCTGTACCCCTTATCATGAGCGCCGTGCCGCAGAAGGTAAATCTCATCTTTGAAGCGGCGGTACTTAGTGGGGACAGGTCGAAACCCGCTCCGAGAGGTACAGGCTTCGCCTGTTTCAGATGCGGAGCGGGAGCTTCGCCCCTGCGGGGACCGTCCCCGGGTGTCATTGTTAAACATAGGATACACCGCAAATTTAAAAAAGAAAACCGCCAATATTGGTGGTTGACAAATGTTCGATTTTGTGGTAATGGCGTTTTCTATACGGGAGCTTCGCCCCTGCGGGTTCAGGCCCCGGGAGGGCCGGAGGCCTGCAGCCCCCATACCTCCGCTGTGTTTCAGGGCTCTTTTTCTGACTCACCCGCAAATAACTATGATTAACTTTTATGATCAGTTTTCTTCTGTTAAATTATCAGCAAGTTTGTGGAGGATGGAATAAAGTGTTCCTGCTTCTTCCGCAGAAAGTTCAATACAGCTGCTCATTTTTACAGGAACCTGTAAAGCTTCATTATAAAGTGAAGATCCCTGTTCAGTGAGTGTGACATTGACAACTCTTTCGTCGTCTTTGGAGCGCTCACGAATAACATAGCCCTTTTTTTCAAGTGATTTAATAACCGGAGTAAGCGTCCCGGAATCAAGAAAAAGGATCTTCCCTAAACCTTTGATACTAAGCGAGCGGTGTTCCCATAAAGCCATCATTGTAATATACTGGGTGTAAGTCAGATCCAGTTCATCCAAAAAAGGCTTGTACCTGCGGATCACTTCCTTCGCGCAGACATAAAGCGGGAAGCAAAGCTGGTTTTCAAGTTTAAGCGGATTAAAGGTTTCAGTCATATTAGTTTCTGCGGAAAAAATTTCGGGGCAGTCCCGGATGCAGTTTACGGGCTGCAACGGGACTGTCCTGTAATGTTGATAAAAGCGGTTTTTATTTTCAGAGCAGAGAGGCGACACATTCCTCGACTTTTTTCATGTCGGCTGTCGGTTCAAAACGAGCTACAACCTCTCCGTCACGGTTGACGACAAACTTGGTGAAGTTCCATTTGATTTCAGGATTGTTTTTGTAATCCTTATCGATTGTCTTCAAAAGAGCGGACATAGCCAGGGCAGCCGGACCTTTACCGAAACCTTCAAAACCCTTCTGCGACTTCAGGTATTTGAACAGTTCAATAGCGTTCTCACCATTGACATCGGATTTCTTCATCTGGGGAAACTGAGTGTTGTATTTCAGTGTGCAGAATTCGTGGATCTCTTCGTCTGTTCCGGGGGTTTGACCTTTGAACTGGTTGCAGGGAACATCAACGATTTCCAGGCCCTGATCATGATATTTTTCATACATCTTTTCAAGAGGTTCATAATGCGGGGTAAAGCCGCAGCCGGTAGCTGTGTTGACAACCAAAACAACTTTGCCTTTATAATCAGCCATGGAAAGCTGACTGCCATCCGGACGCGTTACAGAAATATCATAGAAATTCATAAGATAACTCCTTTGTAAATTGCTTACAATTCAATTGTACACAATCTAATAGAATTGTAAAGGTCTGCAGAAAAATAGTGACAGAAGATTTCAGACATTTATGATAAATACGAACTCAGACTGGACGAAAACAAGGAAAGTGTTTGACTCCACCACCAGGAGGGTGAATGCAGTCTGCCGGAAAACTTTATCCTTTACGACCACTCCGGCGGCAGAACTGCGGATCATACTTCTTTCAGCAGGAACTGGTCAAACCCTGTTGTTTCAAGAATCTCGCGTACCGTATCATTGACGCCGTTCAGTTCAAACCGGTCTTTGTTCTCCAGGGACTTATACATCATAAGCAGAACACGAAGACCGGCAGATGACACATAAGCCATCTGGCTGACATCAACTCTGATTTCCTTTACCTCTCCTGCTTCCCGAAATTGTTTCAGCAGCTCCGGTGAGGTAATGGTGTCCATGCGGCCCCGGATCGAAACAGAAAATACACCGTCTTTCACTTCACTCTTCACTTCGAACGGCAGATCCCCGATCTCTTCCGTCTTCTGCTGGATCTTTTTATTATCATCGAAATCCGGATCGGCCGTCACTTTCCACACATTGACGTGCTTTATGTTTTCCTTCAGCCGTTCGATTTCTTCGGCTGACATTTTACTGTATAGCCGCAGCTGCAGATCATCCCGGTAGTAAGGGATCTTTTCCACACGAAGTCCAAGCTTTTTATAACCAGCCTCTATCGCGTCATAATCAACACTCCATGAGCCTTCCTTTCGCTGCTGTGCCACTCCGGCATGCTGCTGAACAAAGTTCGTATCAGACTGACTTCCGAATCCTCTGGTGACCGCGCGCATCAATTCTCCTGCTTTCTCTTTGGCAACAGCTTTATATACTGCCATATAATATTCTACAGTCTCAGCATCTGAATTGAGCCAGCACCCGCCCTTCTCCTGCAGAATCCTCCGGATATTCCTGAAAAGCCGGGTATGTTCATCCGAGTTCAGATAGACGGTAAGCCCTTCTGTGGCAATGCATACAGGACCTTCAAGCTTGTCAGCCGCGGCCTTCATGCTTTCATAATTCGTGACATCCACGACCGAGAAATGAATCCGGTTTTTGATTTCATCATCTGCCATAGATTCGATGAGGGGCGCAAAGTCATTGATCACTGCCGGAAGATCGCAGCCGTTGTAATTCATGCCCTTTGCGGTAAATTCAAATACCTTAGGAGTATAGCCGCATGGAAGATCCATTAAATTCTGATATCCGGTCTCCTCAATTGTTCTATTGAGTGCCACATATCTAAGTTCTCTGACGATATCAGACGGTCTGTTAAGCATATCATTCGGATCTGTTTCGCGGAAGAATGTTTCCCTTTCGATTCCCATGTATTCGAGTATTTCCGAGGCTTTATCATAACCGGCATTTGCCAGCATGATCAGTGTCGTAACTGCTGTGTTTGATGTTGGATTTACCGCAGTGTTCAGATCTTTATTATTATTTGCGGACATAGTGGTCTCCTTCTTTCATGTATTTCCGGAAAAAGTACAGACTGAATTGCCTTCAGTCAGGCAACAGATCGGAACCGTCTGTTGGCTCCATGTTTTTTGTTAGAAAACAAATTTTTACAATTATACTGCACAACGAAATTTTTACATAACTGTTATCAATGAACTCTAAACCTGTTTGATCCCGCAGCCCGGCTTGTGACCGGGCTGTAAAATTGAAAAGGTGCCGGACAGGTCTTTCTGCGAACACCTCATAATGTCCTGACTTCCGAAGTTAAGAAGAAAAACTAGTGCTAAACCATAGATCAGAACCTATGGTTTAGCATTAATTTTATATCCGAGTTAGAAAGATAATAAGACTCACCTGCAACCCATCGATAAAACGTACCCGCCGTCACAGTTGCGGCGGACACCGTTTTGACGATGAGCTGCGGATGCGGCTGATCGGGGACATGAATGCCGGATATGCTTTTTTTAAGGATTTTGGCAGGGGAAAGCGGGAAAATGTGTTATGATTTGTTAAGAAATCATGGATTTACAGCCGATGGAGAGAGTGATATGGCAAAGAGAATGATCCTGTTCCTGCTTGCGTTCGCGCTTATGGTCCCTTATGCAGCCTGTGCGGGGAAGCCCACGAAGGTTTACTATAATGAAAAGGACATAGCGGAACTTGATCTCCGATTTTATGATAAGACGCCGAACATACCATACCTTGGAATGAAAGAATACGCTCAATTAATGATGAACATGTCCCTCAGCGTATATGATAATGGAGACGGCACATATACGGTGGAAAATCCGAACGGCGCAAAGCTGGTCTGTGATCCGCAGCAGGGCACGATCTTTGCGGAGGACTGGCATGCCTTCCTTGCCCAGCCATTGCCTTTGGAAGACAGGGCATTGGGGTTAAAAGACACGGGCGTTCATTTTGCCAGGATCACGGATGTTGTTTATGAGGGAGAGCCGGATCCTGTCACGATCGATCTTGCGAAATACGGGATCAGTTTCTATTCCGATGGGAATGATGTCTATCTTCCGGTTTCAACGCTGTCAAACCTGCTGACCGATCTCGCGACCAATCAGCTGGTCTACAATGGTGAGAACCTGTACAAAAGAAACTACGAACAGGAATCCTTTGGGGAGGATGGCCTGGTCGATTCCGAAGTGATACATAACCAGATCTTAGGAGGGGAGAGGCCGGACGACGTCATCATGCAGTGTTATGCGGATCTTTGCCTCAGCATGGACTATTTATACGGACACCCCGGAAGAGTGCTTCTGGATGGACCGATTGCTGAAAAGGGTCTCGACCGGGCGCTGGGGGATCTGGGGGAAGAAGGAGCGGCGATCAAAGAAGGCCTGCGCTCCCGGAAGCTTGCGGATTATATTGATGCGATGTTAAAACTGTTCTTTAACTATCTGGATGACGGACATAACTTATTCACCAGCGGCGTAATATTGGTTTCCGTACCGAAGATCGTTGAGGCTCTCGGCCTGGAATCAACGCTTTATGATTATCTCCTGGACAGCGCGCTCCCTTTTCAAATGGTAATGGATGAGCTGATCCCTACGCAAAGATCTTTCATCTGGGGAGAAGACTCCTACCGTGAATACGGCAGCACGGCGATCATCAGGCTTGATTCTTTCATGCCGGATACAGAAGCCTGGGACAGCTACTACAAGGGTGAGGGAGAGCTGCCTCAGGATGACCTTGGGATCGTGGTTTCAGGATTGAAGAAGGCATCCGAAAATCCGGAGATCAGGAATGTGGTCTTTGATCTGAGCGGTAATGGGGGAGGAAGTCCGGATGTAGTGATGGCGATCATGGCATTGACTTTCGGACAATATCAGGTCTATGGAGAAAATGTCATTACCGGTCAGCCGATGAAAGTTACTTTTGAGATCGATACAAACTTTGACGGGGTCTTTGATGAAAAGGATAAGAAAGTAAAATACGATTTCAATTATGGTGTCCTGATGACAAAGCATGCATTTTCCGCAGGCAATCTGTTCTCCTTTATCATGCAGGAAGCCGGGGCGGTCCTGATCGGTGAACCTTCAAGCGGAGGATCCTGCAGCATCCAGCTTTGCAGCGACGCGGAGGGCTTCAGCTATATGATTTCCAGCGGTCAGTGGAAGTTTACGGATGCCCGCGGAGATAATTTAGAGGACGGCTGCAGGATCGATGTCCCCATCAGCAGGGACGGGACGATCCCGATCAGCGATCTGATCGACGATCCTTATGCTGAGATGATCGCCTATTTGATCGGTGAGGATACGGATGTTCCTTCATATAAGAACTTTTTTGATGATGAACGGCTGGATGAGATCATGAACGATTGGTTCGGGAAAGAGGAACAGCCGGATCCCGTTACACTTTTCTTCTATGTCCTTAGCGGCGATGGCAGCATGGTCCTGCCGAATACCGGATCCTCTTTCCGTCACCCGGCAGCCCTTTCTGTCCGGTCTGACGATTTGATCTGTCAGGATCTGCCGCTCCATCTCCAGATCCCGCGTTTCGGTATCGAGACGGACCTGGCCGCCATGCCTCTGAACGGGAACAGCTGGGCAGCGGAATGGCTGGATGACCGGGCAGGCGTGATGGAAGGAAGTTCGCTGCCCGGAGAAGGCATCAGCCTGATCGCCGGACATAACACCCTGAACGATACGGAATACGGTCCCTTCGCCCGGCTTTACGACCTGGAAGCGGATGACAGTATCTTTGTGCGGAACGACGACGGGGAGCTGCTGCGCTACCGGGTATACGCCAATGAACTGGTCGCGCCGGACGATTTCGGGACGCTGGCCGATCTCGCGGTGCCGGATGCGCTGATCCTCATCACCTGCGAAAATGAAAGCACGGACGGCACCTACCTGAACCGCCGCGTCATCTTCGCCAAACCGGCAGCATAATTTTCACCGGTTCTCCGCAGATCAAAAAAAGAAAGCCGTGATCGGTGCTCATCCGCCCGGCTTTCTTTTTTCCGTAAGCGATCAATAATCGTACCTTGAAAAATCAGAAGGGATATTTCAAATTAGCGCAGGCTGCGGCTGCGTTCCAGGGGAAGAATGGCTCCAGGGTTTCAGCAGATAATGGACTGTCAATCTGTGGTAATTCGGTCAGCAAGAGCAATAAATACTGATACGGATCAAGGTTATTGGCCTTAGCGGTTTCAACGAGAGAGTAAACGACGGAACTGGCGAAAGCCCCGCCTACAGTATCAAAAAACAGCCAGTTCTTTCTTCCTATCACATTATCCGAGATCTCGGATAACGTTATTTATCCCAGATTCAATGTTATCCGAGATAATTCCTATTATATGACTCAAAAAATGAATTTTTCACCTAATTATCTCGGATAATATTTATGTATAATCTTCATAAAAATTATGGAGGTTATACCAAATCCAATATCGCCGATTTTTGAACTTTCGTCGCTTTTCTGTATCGCTTTTGGACTTGGATTGCCAGTTTCTTCTTGCTTTTCTTACTCATTTTGCTCCTAATTACTTATAGTGCTAACTCCCAAAGACGGGGTCTTTCTGCGAACACCTCATAATGTATCCTGAAATAAATATGATAAAATGAAATTCAATCGGTGAGTTATAAAACGAATAATTATTTGTTATTTCTTATGACTGTGCTGATGCTGTTTGTTTAGTCCACCGCCGCGATGGCCGTGACCGGCGTCCCTGAAAGAGCGGCCGGTTTTACGCATGGAGTAAGTCTGCAGACCCCGGGACGCCTGTTTCACATCCCGGGAGAGAAAAGTGAGGGGTTTTCATGAAGAAACATGTTTCTATGGCACTGGCGCTTTTGCTGGCGCTGAGCGTATTGACGGTTTCAGCATTGGCGGAGGGGAGCGATGTCGGAGAAGCCGTCGGCTATTTATCTTTCCTCAACCTGTCAGATGAGATGATTATGGCAAGGCGTGAAGCGGAACGCCCTGCCCGTAAATATCTGAGAGAACACGGGGTTTTAGAATTCTCCGATACCGGCCTTCCGCGAACGCATATGATTCCTTATGACACACTGGACGCCATGCTGATGGGTCTGCTGTCCGGGGAGGTCAGGGAGATAGAAGTTCCGGACTGCACGGCAAAATATCTCTGCGCTGTGAACGACCGCGTGAAACAGGCCATGTTGTATCACCCGGAAAAAGCTGATGAATTCTCACAGGATCTGCTCGGCCGGCTTGGCAGCGGCTATTCCTTCATGATGCTGGAGAAAAACAGCGGCCTGCGGGATCAGTTCGATCAGGTTATTGAAGCAATGAAGGCTGACGGGACGCTGGAGGAGCTGGTCCGGGTCCACATCACGGAGGCAGCCCGGAGCGGGAAACCGGAAGCCGTCAAATTTGAAGACTTTGACGGAGAACCGATCCGGGTAGCCGTTACAGGATCCCTTCCGCCCATGGATTATGTGGCAGAGGACGGGAGCTTCGCCGGATTCAACACCGCCATCCTCGCGGAGATCGGGAAGCGGCTGGAAAAGAACATCGAGCTTGTACAGACAGACAGCGTGGGCCGTTCCCTCGCCCTGGCCCAGGGTAAGGTGGATGTTGTGTTCTGGACCCGGGGAATGACAGAGGCACAATTCAGGTATGGCGCTCCAACAATGAGCGAGGAAGAGTTTGAAGCATTTATTCAGGAAAAACGGGCGAAGCATACAGAAGAAGAAACTGCCATCATGTCAGGAATGCATGAGGCTTTGCCGCCCGGAGAACACAGCTATAGAGACATGCCGGAAGGCACGATAACAACGGCTCCCTACTACTCGGATATGAATGTGCTGGTCACTCTGAAGTGACCGCTCCGGGGATCAGCCCGCTTATTGTTTGATCTTCATCACGATTTTATTGCCCCGGACAGGATCATTTTCCATACTGTAGGTCAATTCGGAAACCGTACTGCGCAGTACGGCAAGAGACAGCTTGTCCCCTTCTCTGGTCACGTCATAGCTGCCGCCGTTATACTGTATGGTAACAGTCGCGGTTTCATCCAATGCGGAATACTCCACCGTGGTCCGGATCTTCGGATCTTTGAGAACGGAGACAAGCTGGTTATTCACCATTTCTTCAAAAGCCAGATGGATATACTGAGACATTTTTCGGTCGATCTGGTTTTTATCGCAGTATTGTTCGATCCTGCTGAAAGTACCCGGGAAGTCGTAATCCCTGCTGTTGATTTCGATTTCCAGCACTTTCAGTTTGCGGATGAAACGGCGGGTGTTTTCCCTCTGAGGATCATCAAAGATTTGCTGCGGGGTACCGTCTTCATAAATTCCGCCTTCATCCATATAGAACACACGATTACTGATCGCTTTCGCGAACGCCATTTCATGTGTGACGATCATTAGTGTCTTGCCGGTCTTCGCCAGTTCACGGATCACCGCCTGCACCTCGCCCACCATGGTCGGGTCAAGCGCACTGGTTGGTTCATCCAGCAGGACGATATCGGGATCCATGGCCAGCGTCCGGGCGATAGCAACACGCTGCTTTTGTCCGCCCGACAATTGATCCGGATAGCTGAATGCCTTTTCACCGAGACCGACCACACGCAGAAGCCGCATTCCTTCATCATAAACATCCTGTTTCGATTTGCCGAGCAGATCCATGGGAGCCAGCATGATATTTTCGATCACGGTGAGATGTCCAAACAGGTTGAATGACTGAAATACCATGCCCATCTTCTGCCGGACTTTTCCGAGATCGGTCTTCTGTTCGGTCACATCCAAATCATTGACCCAAATGTGTCCGGAAGTCGGTGTTTCCAGACGGTTGATGCAGCGCAGCAGTGTGCTCTTTCCGGTGCCGGAAGGTCCGATAACAGCGATCACATCCCCGTCATTGATCACAGCATTTACATCCCGGAGCGGCACAGCATTCGGGTACTCTTTTCTGAGATGTTCAATTTTGATCATTGGTATTCACTCCTTTCAGGATGGTCTTGCGCGAACGGCGCTTTGGATCGATCTGTATCCTGATTCCTTTTACGAAGGATCCCAGCAGCATTTCAAGCAGGAAATAGATGATCGTCACTGCAATCAGCGGGAAAAACGCCTCATAGGTCCGGCTTCGGACGATATCGCCCATCTTCGTCAGGTCCTGAACAGCGATATATCCGACGATAGCGGTCCCTTTCAGCAGACTGACAATTTCACCTTTGTAGGCATCCACTACATGAGGGATAGCCTGCGGCAGGATGATGCGGAAGAAGGTCCTGCTGTTCGAATAGCCAAGTGCATAGGCAGCATCGTACTGACCTTCGTCCACCGCACCGACGCCCATCTTCAGCAGACCGAACACTGCTGCACCAAAGGTCAGTGTAAAACCGATCACCGCGACCCATATGCCGCTGATGGATACTGAACCGAAAATCACATAATACAATATCATCAGCAAAACAACCCCCGGCATACCCTGCACGATCCATAAGCAGACATTGGTCATTCTGTTGGCAAAAGGATTTCCGTTCCGGCAGAGCATGAAAATACAAAAACCCAGCATTGTGCCGAAAAGGATCGAAAGCACGGTGATCAGCAGGGTGGTGAGGACACCCTGTCCAAAAAGTTTGTACCTGTCTTCCCGGATAAATGTTCGTTCAAAACTTTCGCAAACCGATCCCCATAGGGAAGCCGGGACGCCGATTTTCTTCACGGCGGGTTCAGACAATGATGTATTCTCACCTTCCGGGTAAGATGATGTGTCCACGCTGTTCTGTGGTGCAGACTCGGCCGGCTTCTCTTGTTTTAAAACAGCCATAACCGTACCACCGTGGTAATATGGTTCGGAAAACAGTACGCTTTCCGACCGTTCATCGGTAGCAGCGATCCCTCCGGCACCGATATCCGCTTTATAGCTTTGTACGGAGGACAGAACGGAATCATAATTTGTATTCACGATTTCCAGTCCGTATCCGTAATCCCTGCAGAAATGCGCAATAAGATCAATTTCATATCCCATGACTTTGTTATTGTAAACAAAGCCTAAGGGTTCATAGGTTGGATCGGTTGCCAGTCTTATCGTGCCGTTGACCGTCGGGAAAGACTCATAATCGTCAATAGTCCACAGGCTTCTGTCTCCGGTCAGCCATTTTTTCTGGATTTGAAAAAATGTCCCATCAGATGTGATCTTTTCCAAAAATTCGTTGATTTTTTCCCGAAGTATTTCTCCGCTTTTGTTCTTTGGCAAAATGTAGGCAAAATCGCAGGTGTCAAGATATTCCGGGATAAAGGTGAGAGCATCATTATCGCTCATTTCGAGGATTATCACCGGCAGGTCTATGGCATAACCATCGATTTTGTCTGTCATTAATGCATTGTTCAGATCAGCTTTGTTATTGAAATACAGGATCTTTGCATCCGGAAGCCTTTTTTGAACCATTTCATCATAATTCGTCCCGGCCTGGACCCCGATGCGCTTGCCATTCAGTTCATCAAGGGATATGCCGGGCCATCCGGCTGCCAAATCTGTATCATCCCCCGGATTTTGAACACTTCTGACGACCAGCACAAAGGCGGCAGGAAAATATTCCACGAAATCAACGGCTTCTTTCCGCTCATCTGTTACGATGATGGAGCCGGCGCCTAAAAGCGCTTTACCG
>CACYHU010000141.1 GCA_902774215.1 uncultured Chloroflexota bacterium | reverse complement strand
GGGTGCCCGTGAGGCATTCCTGAGCGGAGATCCGAACTATGCGGACGCAGCCCTGTTCGGCGCCATCATGCTGCATCTGGACGACCTGCACAGCTGTGTCCTGGCTCAATCCCCTTTGACCACAGGCGGTTTTGGCATGGGTGCCCAGCAGTTTGGCATCGGCCGTGCTCTTCTTGACTCCGGCAAGCAGGATGCGATTTATGGAGCGGCCCGTGACTTATATTATCCGGAAGGCGTCCCTGCCTACGAAGAAATCGACAACACCGCTTACATCACCTTTGACCCCGCTTACATCACCTTTGACCAATTCGCCCCGATCCCGGAAGGCGTGGACTATTACAAGACCGCTCCTACAGCGGAAGCCACCGATACCATCGGCATCATGGCTTATGCCTATTCCCAGATCATGCGCGAAGACAGCCCCATTGAAAATGTGGTGCTTGATCTCTCCAAAAACGGCGGCGGTGATGCCGATACAGCCGTCTTTGTGCTTGCTGCCTTCCTGGGCGACGGCTATGCCTCCGTACAGAACACCATGTCCGGCGCTCTTGCCACCGGCGTTTACAATGTGGATATCAACCTGGACGGCCAGTTCGACGAGAACGACCTCGGTCTGCTGACCAAAAAGCGCTTTGCCCTGATCAGCCAGAACAGCTTCTCCTGCGGCAACCTGGTCCCGAATATCTTCAAGAACTCTCATGAAGTCACACTGATCGGACATACCTCCGGCGGCGGAAGCTGCGTAGTGCTGCCGCTGACCACTGCTTACGGATCATACTTCCGTATCTCCGGTCCACAGCGTCTGGCCTTCGTGAAGAACGGCTCCTTCTATGATGTCGACCGCGGAGCGGAAGCGGATTATCCGCTCTTCTTCCCGGAATCCTACTATGACCGCGAAGAGCTGACCGATTACGTCAACACCATCAAATAAATATTATGAAAATTGAGACAGTTCCCCCGGCAGACGCCTCGGGGAACTGTCCTCCCGCAATTATGAAAAAAATTTTTCCAATTCTTCTTGCATTCGCAATGCTCCTGAATCTCTGTTCGGCAGCATTAGCAGATGAAACCGGTGACGTTCTGGTTTTTGAGGACGGAATGGCTCAGCCCATTCTGAAGTACACAAATCTGAGAGACGAAGATTACACCAACGAAGGCAGTGATATTCTGCGCTTCACCGTTTACGTCGAAACGGATCACGACACCGATGGAGACGGCAGTGCGGACCTCGTGGAAGCACTCATCCAGGTTCCCCGTGCGGCTGCTGAAGGGAAATACAAAGCTGCGGCGATCTACGATCCGACTCCCTACGGAGCCGGAACTGTGGATGAGAACGAGATGGACAGCACCAAACTGATGAATCCGGTTCCCTTCGATTACAGCAAGCTGTATGAGCCCGGTGAAAAGCGCACACCGGCCGGAAGCATGACCACCCTCGAAGCTGCGGAGCTCGCGGATCCTGAAACCTGGAATTACACCGTCCCTTATTCCGGTGCCCGGGGATACTCGTACGCACAGGTTTATGACTATTATCTTGTCAGAGGTTTTGCTGTGGTTGAAGCGGGCGGCATCGGGACTTACGGCTCCGAGGGCTTTGAGCTCTGCGGTTTTGACCTGGAACGGGACGCCCATAAAAATGTCGTGGAATGGCTCGCGGGAGATCGTGTCGCTTTCACCGATCCCTATAACAATATCGAGATCAAGGCAGACTGGTGCAATGGGAATGTTGCCATGACAGGCTGTTCGTACGGCGGAACACTCCCTTACGAAGTAGCCACCACCGGCGTCAGGGGACTGAAAACGATCATCCCCTTCGCGGGTATCGCATCCTGGTATGACTACACCAATTCACAGGGTGCACCGCTTTATCTCGATGCCTCTTATGGAAATCACCTCGCTTCCTATAACAGCGGCGCCGCCTATCTGGATGATGACTGGACGGTCATTAATGATGATTACGCGTCCTTCCTCTGGCAGTTTTCAGAGGATCAGAAGGCCACAAACGGCAATTACGATGAGATCTGGTCAAAACTGGACTACTCGCTTGATGCCGATAAGATCAACTGTTCAGCGCTGATCGTTCACGGAATGAACGACTTCAACGTTACCACAAAGCAATCCGACCTGATGGCGCGTGCTTTTGCCCGTGCCGGACAGCCTTTCAAGCTTGTACTGCACCAGGACGGTCACAACTTCCTGAACGGTATCGTCGTAAACGGAGACGTGTGGCAGCATATCATGAACAAATGGCTGTCTCATTACCTTTACGATGTTGACAACGGCATCGAAAATATGCCGGCGGTGAGCGTACAGAGCAACGTGGATGGTTCCTTCAGAACCTATGACACATGGGGCGATTTCGATTATGACACCTTCGAATATGACAAAGAAGTCAACCCGGATGACGTCTCCCATGTCGATACCACCGCTATTGCCGCATATTACAGCAAATATAAGGATGCTGTCGACGAATTCGAAAGACCAATGATCAGGGACAACTACTATCTCTCCCTCCCGGCCAGTGCAGCCGCTGTCTACGAATTTGATGTTCCTGATAATTATACGTTCTATGGTGTCCCCGAAGTACATCTGAAACTGTCTACAAAAAATGTTGATAAAGACCCCATGGTGATTTCCGCTCTTTTGATTGACACCATCGACGGAGAAACGGATTTCAAGGCTTATCTTACCAAGGAAAGGCTGAACTACAAACTTCCGAAACATACCCTGGGCGCGATGGAAACCGGCGGCGGACTGAATAGGACGAGGGTTTTTGAATTCGTTAAAAGCAATGCGACTGCGAAGCTCATCACAAACTATACGAAGCTCGAGGAGCCGATGAAAGCCGGAGAATATTATGACTATACGCTTTATCTCCAGCCCACTTCCTATACCTTTGAGCCCGGTCATAAAGCGGTGCTTGTCATCACCGGCTGGGATCCGTACAGGGCATTTCGTGATGTGGACTATTACACCGGCGCTGTCTCCGACTCCACTGAATCCGGTGATATCTATGCCTTCAACATCGACAATTCCGCGTTCGAATTCCGGTTCCCGCAGGAAAAAGGTGCTATGTGATCGACCCCCGGAATGTATGGAGGATAACTTCAAGCTTGCGGTACTCTACGGCATGGATGGTCCCGAAGGGGAAGGCTACCCGAACCCTGAGATCATTGAAGGGGTCCTTGAGATCCTGAGTAAATAATTTATAAAAGGGATGGTTCTTCTGAGGCTCCGGCCAGGGAAAACCATCCCCTGAAGAAATAGGAGAAATAAAATGAAAAAATTGTTTTTGTCTTTGGCGCTGATCGCTGCCATGCTGCTGGCCTGCACCGCATTTGCCGATGACGGCATAACGCATGAGATCACCAGTGAATCCTTCCCTATGTATATGATGGGCGCGGACACCGGGGAAACGCAGACACTCTACTTCCTGGACGGTGTGAAGGATATGCCTTACCTCGAAATACACGGTGTATACGATTTGCTCAAATCATTTTTAGCCGATGCGAACAAAGGTATTGATTTGACAATAGAAACCGATGGATCCCTGGTGACGATAACCCGCCAACACCCGGATGCAATGGATAACGGGATATTTGCGGTCTTCGATTTTTACGATGAAACCATCGAATTCATGGACTACAACCTGTTCTTAATGAAATCCGATGCTTCCACAGTGCTGGATGTGACCGGACTGACTTTCTTCAATGCAGCCGGTGAACCCTCGTTAATGCAAAAGGTTGATACGGGTTCTCTTGACCGTGTGGGGAATGCTGTTGTCCTTCCGCTGGGAGAATACGGCATTAACATGATCACGCAGGACGGTCTGTATCTGATCCCGCTGCAGACATTCACTGATTTCTTCCTGGCATCTTCCCTGGGCTATAACTTCTTCTATAACGGGCAGGTTTTGATCCTGGCCGATCAAATCATCCCGGGTGATGAGCTGTATTACGCCGCACCGACCGGTGAACGCAGCGAGCAGCTGGTAAAATTCGGTTACGGTGAACTGTGCATGATGCTGGATTACCTGTACGGGAAAAAAGACACCCATGAGATCGAAAGCTTTGATGAGCTGTTCCATAATGTCGGCTTCGATCAAGGGTTGAAGGATTATGGTGTAGAGATTGCCGACAAAGCCATCTACCGCATGCTCAATGAATACCTCGACGACAATCACACCGCCTGGCATGCCTTCTCTTACCTGACCGGCTCCATTGATTATGAACCTCCCATGGGTATTTCAGATGCCCGTTTAAGACAAACGGCAAAAATGTATTGGGGCGCCAGAGACGAATTTTATCCTGACGGCGTTCCGGGATATGAAGAAGTGGGCAACACAGCCTATATCACTTTTGACCATTTCAGCCTGGAAGGCAACATGGATACCGAATATTTCTATAGTGTGGAGGATCCGAATGACTTTGATGACGCCAACACCATCGGCCTGATCATCAAGGCGCACGCGATGATCACCCGGGAAAACAGCCCCATCGAAAATGTGGTGCTTGACCTGAGCGGCAACACCGGCGGCGCCGCGGATACAGCGATCTTTACCCTTGCCTGGCTCCTGGGTGACGCGTCTCTTGGAATGAAAGACACCATGACCGGTGCCATGACCACTTCCACCTATCGGGCTGACGTCAACCGCGACCGTGTGTTTGACGAAAAAGACACGGTGACCGACAAAAAACTCTTCTGTCTGATCTCCCCCCTCAGCTTCTCCTGCGGCAACCTGGTTCCCTGCATTCTGAAGGAATCCGGTATCGTCACCCTGTTGGGCAGAACCTCCGGCGGCGGCAGTAATGTTGTGCAGAATGTCTCCTCCCCCTGGGGAACATCCTTCCAGATCTCCGGTCGCCAACGTATTTCCTTCCTGAAAAACGGTTCCTTCTATGATGTGGACCGCGGCGCGGATCCGGACTTCGTCCTCACCAGCCCTGAAAAGTATTATGACCGTCAGGCGCTGACCGACTATATCAACAGTCTTTACTGATTCTTAGAAGGTAACCACCGCATTTTGCGGACAAGTTAAAAAGAGCCCGATAACACAGCGGGGGTATGGGGGCCGCAGGCCCCCGGAAATCAGGCGCGGGCTGCGGCTTTCGCAAACACACGGAATTTCGATCCCGCGCCTTGCGAAGCATGCCCTCCGGAATGCAATGTGAGCTCTTATAGTAGGAGGTTTTCGAATGAAAAAAATGTATTTTTCCCTGGCATTGATCCTTGCCATGCTTCTGCTGGCCTGCACGGCTTTTGCGGAAGAAATTGAAAAAACTTCTAAAGATATGAATTTCTATTTCATATCTGACGAATATGTACAGCCCATGACCGTCTACTTTATCGGTGAGTCGGACGTGCCCTACATGTCTCTGGAAGACTATGGAGAGTTATTTTCCTCCGTCATGCAGAGTTTATCCGACCCCCATGAAGGTGAAGAGAGCTACGGATTAGCCTTCTCCCAGTTTGGCGAGATCGGTAAGCTGACCCGCACAGACGGCCTTCCCTATCCCATGACCGTGGACTGCGCTGCCGATACCATCACCTTCTTCGATTATGACGCCTGGCTCCGCCCCGAAGCGGATCGTGTGCTGATCGATGTTCTGTCAGCGGATGGTGCACATTCTGAAGAAGAAAAGAGCCTCTTCCATCGCACTGATAAATCCTACGAACGCTACGGCGACCCTGTGGTCGTGGACTGCGGCGCTTACGGCATTGACCTGATTGCCGATGAAACCGGCGTTTATGTTCCGCTTCAGACCCTCAGTGACTTTACACTGTCAATGAATAATGTGAATGCGTTCTACAACGGTGAGATCGTTGCCATTGTCCCGATGAGCGGATTTGAAGGTACCACGCTGGGTGAGATGTTCTATTCCGTTGAACCGAAAGAACGCTCCGAAGCCATGGGCGCTTACAGTTTTGCGGAACTCTGCCTTGCACTGGACAATCTCTACGGTTTGAAAGAAGTCCACGGGATCCACAGCTTTGCGGAGCTGGCAGATCAGATCGGTGCCCGTGAAGTCTTAATGGGACCGGATCCCAACCAGGCGGACGCGGCTCTGTTCACGATGATCTGGAAACATATGGACGACCTGCACAGCGCTTTCCTCGGAGCTTCTCCTTTCAGCCGCGAAGGCCTGCTCGAGGATTTCCGCGAAAATATCGGATACGGTCAGCAGCGTGATCAAATGGTCCGCCAGATGGATCTGTATGCCTCAGCCCGTGCTGAAGCCTATCCGGACGGCGTCCCCGGTTATGAAGAAATCGGCAACACCGCTTATATCACTTTTGACCAGTTTTTGAGTGTCTCAGGGGATGTGGATTATTATGAGACCGCACCGACAGCAGATGCTGAAGACACCGTCGGCCTCATGATCTATGCCTATTCACAGATCATGCGCGAGGACAGCCCCATTGAAAATGTGGTGCTCGATCTTTCCAACAACGGCGGCGGCGAAGCCGACGCGGCGATCTTTGTGCTCTCCGCCTTCCTGGGCGACGGCTATGCCTCTATCAAGAACACTCTGTCCGGCGCACTCGCAACCGGCGTCTACAATGTGGACCTGAACCTGGACGGCAAGTTTGACGAAAATGACCGCGGCCTTCTGAACAAGAGACGCTTTGCCCTCATCACGCCGAACAGCTTCTCCTGCGGCAATCTGGTTCCTTCCGTCTTCAAGAATTCCAACGAAGTGACCCTCATCGGCCGCACCTCCGGCGGCGGCAGCTGCGTAGTCCTGCCTCTGGCAACAGCCTACGGCACCAACTTCCGTATCTCCGGCCCGCAGCGTCTGGCCTTCGCCAAGAACGGTTCCTTCTATGATATCGATCAGGGTGCGGAACCGGACTTCTCCCTCATGTTCCCGGAATCCTTCTATGAACGTGAGGCTTTGACGGAGTACATCAACACGATTAAATAGTATTGTTTCAAACAGGGACAGTTCTGCTTCGCCGGAACTGTCCCGCTCCTAAAAAAAACAGGAGAAATTAAATGAAAAGACTGATAATACCGGCTATCATATTGATACTCTCTATCAACAGTCTGTATTAAATCTGTTTATCCGGGACTGTCATCACAGTTTCTGTCTTTTTTCAAATATGACAGTCCCATATAGATGAAAGGATATAAAATGAACAAATTCTCAAAATTGTTGTCCTTCATTCTGGTTCTGTGCATGCTGCTCTCCGCAGTACCTTTTGCCTTTGCACAGACCGGTGAAGAAGTAACGGCTGATGAGCCGTTGTTGGAAGAAACAGCTGACGATGAAGCTGATGACGATGCTGATGATGAAGATGAAGCTTTAGCTGCTCTTGAAGCAGCCCTGCAGGAACAGGCTCAGTGGACAGTGATGCTTTATCTCTGCGGTACAGATCTTGAATCTGACGGCTCGATGGCCTCATCCAACCTTGAAATGATCAAAAATACGACAGCCAACAGCGCGGTCAATATGGTGATCGAGACCGGCGGCACGAAGCAATGGAACTCTGAGGAGAAAGCCGGAATCGATATCGCTGAAGACAAACTGCAGCGCTGGTACTACGGCGAAGAAGGCTATCAACTCGTTGAAGAGCTGGAAAATGCCAATATGGCGAAATATACGACCCTTGCCGACTTTATCAGCTGGAGTGCTGAAAAATATCCGGCTGAAAAGTATATGCTTGTCCTTTGGGATCATGGCAGCGGCAGTGCAATGGGACTGATCGTCGATGAACTGCATGACTATGCGGAAATGAGCCTTGAAGGTCTGCACCGCGCTCTGGAAAACGGTGGCGTCCACTTTGATCTTCTGATGACAGACACCTGTCTGATGGCTAATCTGGAAATGGCTCAGACGGTTGCGCCTTTTGCAGATTATCTTGCCGCCTCCGAAGAAGTCATGCCCGGGTTAGGCAGCAACTATGAAGAATGGCTGCAGGCACTGTATGATGAACCGGAATGCGGACCTGAACGTCTCGGCAGGCTCGTCGCTAACGCGACACAGTTGATGTATGCCGAAAAAGGCGATGACAGTTTCCTGAAGGGTCTGACTTTCTCCCTGACTGATCTGAGCAAGATCGATCCGGTGGCAGAGGCTTTCAATGATCTGATGAAAGAAGCTGTTGAACTGGTTGAGGATCCTGAAGCTTTCGGCGCATTTTTGATCGAAATCAACAAGACAGACCGTTATCAGAATACTTATATGAAAGATCTTTATGATCTGGCACGCCGGTCGATAAACGGCGGGATCTCCAAACAGACAGCGCTGAAACTGGAAAACGCGGTGGATGAAGCGGTGGTTTACAATATCCGCGGATCCTATCATCCCTATGCCCACGGTCTTTCCGTCTATCTGCGCTACAGCGATACCGCCAAAAACAGGCACGAACTGGATCGCCTGATCCGTGCCGATCAGAATCCCTGGCAGCTGGCCTTCCTGGATGCTGTCAATATGAAATGGGATGCCCCGGAATGGGTCACCGACATCACCGGTGAGATCCCGCAGGTAAAAGCCCAGCTTTATACGCTCAAATTTGATACAGAGGTCTCGGAAGATAAGAGTCAGACACAGCTCCGTCTTTATTCCGGAATCGAAGCAGGCGGATTTATTCGCTACGAACTGCAGCGTTTTGATGAACAGACCCAGAGCTGGTTCTATCTTGGTCAGAGCGAGGATGTCCAGGTTGTGGATCTCAACGCTGAAGATAAAAGCATCACGATCACTGCTGACTTTACCGGTAAATGGCCTTCTTTGGCAGGGGAATTCCTGAGCGTGGAAACCAAGGACATGCAGGATGATACCACTGTCATGATGCAGGCGCCCGTTCGTCTCTTTGGCGAAAAGATCATGAAGCTGCGCATCCTTGCCCATTATCCGGACAGCATGATGTCACAGCTGGATGGAACTGCCGCAGAAAATGCAGAGACCGAACATACCGTGGAATATCTGCTGACCGGGATCTGGGACGGCTATGATTCCTCCACCGGTCTTATCGACCGCAATACCTATTCCATGACTGAGCTCAACGGCATGCCGGTCGAATTCTGCAAGCCGGTCTACAGCGATTATAAGAAAGAAGTCGGCGATATGCGCTATGTTCCGATGACCATGAGTATGGATATGGAAGTTACCGATGAAGTGCTTCCGGCCGGTCAGTACAGACTGCGCTATTCTCTCACCGATATGTTGGACAGAGTCTATTATTCAGACTTCTTTGATCTGGCCTGGGACGGCACAAATGCGGTCTTCAGCGAACCGGCGGCAGAAGCCGAAGCAGAATAAAATAAAATAAATTAATTCAACAGGGACGGTTACCCTTTTGATAACCGTCCCCATCATATTAATAAGGAGAGAAAAATGGGTCTTTTTGGTGATGACAAATATTGTGTGATCTGCGGATCGAAATCGGGATTTTTAGGCGGATTATTCTGGTATGATCTCGCCGACGGTTCCCACCTTTGCTCAAGCTGCCGCGACAAATGCACGCCAGGTGAACTGAAATTCGAAGCCATGACCGCGGATGCCGTCAAGGCCAACATCGCTTTTGCGGCGGAAAACAAGCGGAAGGCCGTACAGGAATTCCGCGCCACACGGCAGCTGAAAGCCGGCGCATACCGCGGCAGAGATTGTATCGAAATTGATGAAAACCACGGCTGGTTCAAGGATATGACACATAATAACGGCTGGGTCTATGACCTGAACGATATTTATACCTTCCACATGCACCTGGTCACCAGACGCCCTCAAGCGGATGAAACGGCTAAGGGGATTGACTGGTCCAATTATCAATTCGACGAACTGCCGAAGTACACCGAAGGTGACTTCCTTACCGAAGCCAAACTGAAGATCTACCTGATGGATAACGCTCTCGGCGTCACCAAAGTCGAAGTCGACCTGGTTCCTTCCTGGAACCCGGATGACAGCGAACTGCGCGGCGGTTATGAATGCGCCCATGAATTCTATGAATTTATGCGTAATTTCCGGAATAACCAGAAAATGCGCCTGCGAAGACAGTAGTTTCGTTCGTTACCCAAAGAGCACACGGATGCAGTTCAAAAGAGCCGCCCCGTGTGCTCTTTTTTTACCTCCGGGGACGGGTTTACGCGTGCGCGGGCGATACCTGCTCGTTCCGTGCACCTCCCGGCACGCGGAACCGTCAACCGGGGTCTGGCACCTGACCCGTAAAGGGTCAGCTGTGTACGTCCTCACAATACCATCGCCTAAACCAATGCAGGATTCGGAATCGTCACCCTCCGGGGGACTGGACCGCTTGCGTGCCTGTCCCCCTTTTCCACGGCTTCGTTCCGCAGATGACGGGATTCCGCTGTGAAGCCGTCAGTCCTCCGCGGGTACAGCCCTTCGGGTTCAGTCCCCGGTGCGTCTGAAAAACCACATCCTATACCACAAAATCGAACATTTGTCAACCGCCAATATTGGCGGTTTTCTTTTTTAAATTTTCCTGTATACTCTGTATAAATCACATGAACAGCCCGCAGCGGCTGTTCCCGGAAAAGGAGGAAGGACAAAATGAGCGATTATCTGAGCAGCCCCATAAGGCAGATGATGTATCAGAACATGCTC
>CACYHU010000140.1 GCA_902774215.1 uncultured Chloroflexota bacterium | reverse complement strand
CTCGTATTCTTTTCCATCCTTTTCCTGCTCAACGCCTTTACCGACTACCTCATAAGCATCAGCAAAGAGGATCTGAATAATCCCAAACCACCGAAGAATCTGCTTATTGCAAGAGCATTATATTTCATCGGCGCAGCACTGATCATCCTTTCTCAATTTACAGGTCTTTATTATACCTTTGACGAAAATAATATTTACCACAGAAGCCAGGCTTTTATCATCTGCTACATCATTCCGCTCCTCATTTATGCATTTCAGTTGATAACGATCCTGCGCTGGAAACACGGATTGGGAAAAATGTTATATTCCTCGCTGATCCTTTTCACGGTGGTGCCCCTTGCTGCTTCGATCGCTCAGATCTTCATGTATGGTGTCTCACTGACAAATATCACCATTGTCTGGATGGTAATCGTCGTGTTCCTTTTCGCTTTTCTCGATCTCAACCGTAAAGTTGAAAAGGCGAACCGGATGGAGGTCGATTTCCTGAAAAAGGAACAGACAAAGATCCGCAATCTCTTTAATCAGACAACCGAAGCCCTTACCGATGCCATCGATGCCAAGGATGAATATACCCGCGGACATTCCGGACGTGTCGCCGAATACGCCGTGCAAATCGCCCGGGAATCCGGGATGGATAACAAATCCTGTGAAGAAGTCTATTTTGCGGCGCTGCTGCACGATGTGGGAAAAATCGGTATCCCTGACGAGATCATAAACAAGGCCGGCAAACTGACATTCGATGAATATGAAATTATCAAGAATCATCCGGTCATCGGGAGCCGGATCCTTTCTGTTATCACAGAATCTCCTTATCTGAGTCTCGGGGCTCACTATCATCATGAACAGTACGACGGAAGCGGATATCCGGACGGACTGAGCGGTGATGAAATTCCTGAAATTGCGCGTATTATTTCCGTAGCTGACGCATATGACGCCATGACATCGGAAAGAAGCTACCGGAAACCCTATCCGCAGGAAAAGGTACGATCAGAGATCGCTAAAGGGCTCGGCACACAGTTTGACCCGTTTTACGGTAAAATCATGCTGGATTTGATTGACCGCGATGTGGATTTCACCATGAAAGATTCGGAAGATTATAATTAGCAGGCGGCAGGCAGCCGGCAGTTGTCAGTAAACCCTACCTGTCGTTATTCCTACGGGAAATTTCGTTTGTGCTGTGAATTTTTTTATAACGGATCGAATTACTGATATAATTAATTTATTGAAAAACGGTTAGGAGAATATAAATGAATCAGAAAATTGATTATAAAGAAACGACTAACGACCTGCTGACGCGGATCGACATTCATAATAAATACGGCGGACGGGATATTGACCAGTGGATGCTGGAAGTGCTGGACCTTCAGCCGGGGATGAAGATCCTTGATGTCGGCTGTGGCGGCGGTAAACAGCTTATGTCTTATCACAAATACCTGAACGGCGATGCCGATATTACCGGCGGTGATGTGAATGACGAACTGTTGGAACAGGCACGCTTTGAGAACACAAAGCTGGGCGAACCATTCAGGATTATGCCGCTGGATTTCAACCGCCAGCTGCCTTTTGATGATGATACTTTTGACCTGGTAAGCTGCTGTTTCGCTATCTATTACGCCAGCGATATTCCGTATACCATCAGTGAAATGCATCGCGTCCTGAAACCGGGCGGGCGTCTTTTCACTACCGGTCCGATGCCGGAAAACAAGAAGGTCTTTTATGATGTGATCCGTGAAGCAAGCGGTAAGGAAATCCCGCCGATGCCGGGAAGTTCACGCTACAGTACACAGATCTACAGCGCCATGACCGATACCTTCTCCAAAGTGGAAACGGTGATTTTCGAGAATCCGCTGACCTTCAGGACCGCGGCTCCTTTCATCGCTTATACCCGCGCTTCCCTGGATGAAGACCGCAGACTGTGGACTTCTCTCTTCAACAGTAAGGAAGATTATGAACAGCTGATACAGGATATTACCCGCGTGGCAGATGGAATCGTTCAAAAAGACGGCGAACTGGTGATGACCAAGGTTGTCGGCGGATTCATCGGGACAAAATAATGGGCGGAATGCAGTTTTACGGTAAAAAAGTCTGCTTTATCGGAGCTCATCCGGATGACATTGAGATCGGCTGCGGTGCCCTCATCTCTCGAATTGCGGGAAAAACAGATATCCGGTGTGTGACTTTTTCCGATAATCAAAAGAATCCGCTATTAAAAAACCTGGTTGAAGAGCATTACGCTTCCATGCAAACGCTGGGAGTTCCCCGAGAGCGAGTGGACTTATTGGATTTTGAGACACGCCGTTTTCAGGAACATCGTCAGGAAATTCTTGAGACAATGATCAGCATTCTTCGGGCAGATGATCCGGATATCGTTTTTGTTCACACAAAATCCGATGTTCATCAGGATCACATCGTCATCACTCAGGAAGCATTGCGCGCTTTCCGCGGACGGACAGTGTTGGGATTCGACGTTATCCGCAGTTCTTACGGGTTTTTCCCGGATTTTCTTGTAGGTGTTGAGGAGGAAGATGTGCAGAAAAAACTGGACGCGCTCGCCTGTTACAAAACCTATGCGGAAAAATATTATTTCTCACCGGATATCACACGGGCGACTTTGATACGCAACGGGGCCATATGCGAACGTCCTTATGCTGAAGGATTTGATATTCTTCGTATAGTTGCAGATTTTGCAGAGTAAAAAGGCTCTGAAGGATACAAATAAAATAAAGAAGAGACCTTGTTATCAGGGCCTCTTCTTTATATCTTTATTATGAAATGAAGCGTGTGGTATATATTAGCTACGCGCAAAATGCAGATAAACCTGTCAATAAGATGCGCTCTACAGGAGGTTAACTCCTGCTTCTTCACAGGCTTTCATCGTCTCTTTATCCCACAGACTGGCCTGTACTTCTCCGATGTGGACACAGCCAAGGATCAGCATGCAAAGGCGGGATTGTCCGATACCACCGCCGATCGTGAGCGGAAGTTTGCCCGCAAGAAGCTTGCTGTGGAAGTCAAGCTCTCTGCGGTCGTCACAGCCGGCTTCAGTGAGCTGGCGGTCAAGTGATTCAGGACTGACCCGGATACCCATGGAGGAAATCTCCAGTGCCATATCCAGCGGCTCGTGCCAGAAGAAGATATCTCCGTTCAGATCCCAGTCATCATAGTCCGGAGCGCGTCCGTCATGTTTGATGCCGGATCTGAGTGCGCGTCCGATCCCCTGGATGAAAACGGTCTTATGTTCGCGGGTAATGGCGTTTTCACGTTCCTTTGGAGTGAGATCCGGCCAGCGGTCTTCAAGCTCCTGAGACGTTGTAAAATAAACATCCCGGCTAAGTTCTGTATGCAGCTGCGGATAAAGAGCACGCAGCAGCTCATGGGTGTTGCAGATGGCATTGACGATGGCTTTCACTACAATTTTCAGATAAGCCGTCGTGCGGGATTCGGCAGTGATCACCTTTTCCCAGTCCCACTGGTCAACGTAGACAGAGTGGATATTATCGATCGCCTCATCGCGGCGGATAGCATTCATATCGGTGTAAAGGCCGTTCCCTACCTCAAATTTATAGCGGGCAAGGGCCATACGTTTCCATTTGGCAAGGGATTGCACAATCTGTGCATCTCCGCCGATGGCGGGAATGTCAAAACTGACAGGACGTTCAACGCCGTTCAAATTATCATTCAAGCCGGATTCTTTTGTAACAAACAGCGGAGCAGTGACACGCTTCAGATGCAGGCTTGCGGCGAACTGATTCTGGAAGGTGTCTTTGATATAGGTAATGGCACGCTGGACTTCGTATATATCCAAAGTCGGCTTATAACCTTCAGGAATATAAACTCGGGTTTCCATATGTTTTTCCTTCCGTTATTTTTAGAAAATTTTCAAAAAATCATACTACAATTCGGAGGGTTTCGGAGGAAACAGAAAAATTTGATGACATGTATATGATAAAAAGCAGATGATTCAGTACAAAAGACAGGCACTTCGCCGCAGCAAAGTGCCTGTCAATGTATGCTCTGTTCTGAGCAGGTATATTATTATTTCGAGAAGATCAGCTTTTCTCCGTCAGAATCAACCTTTACGGTATCGCCTTCAACGAAGTTTCCTTCGAGGATCTGGAGCGCGAGCGGATCCTGCAGCTCATGCTGGATCGCACGTTTCAGCGGCCGTGCACCGAAATCAGTATCGGATCCGGCGTCGACAATGTAATCCTTTGCTGCCTGCGTAAGTTCGATCTTGATATCGCGGGTCGCGAGCAGATCCTTGACACGCTTCAGCTGGATATCAACGATGCGGTTCAGATCATCCTTTGTCAGCCCGTGGAAGATGACGATCTCATCCAGACGGTTCAGGAACTCCGGTTTGAAGGTTGACTGCAGAACACGGTTCAGCTCGTCACGGGTGACATTGTTCTTCTTGCTGAGCCACAGCTCTGACCCCGCGTTAGAAGTCATGATAATGACCGTATTGCGGAAGTCCACGGTGCGTCCCTGACCATCCGTAAGCCGTCCATCGTCCAGCAGCTGGAGCATGACGTTGAAGACTTCCGGATGAGCTTTTTCAATCTCATCAAACAGCACAACACTGTAAGGTTTGCGCCGGACGGCTTCCGTCAGCTGACCGCCTTCCTCGTAACCGACATATCCTGGAGGTGCTCCGACCAGACGGGAAACGGTGTGCTTTTCCTGATATTCACTCATATCAATGCGGACCATAGCCCGTTCGTCATCGAAGAGAAATTCAGCAAGTGCCCTTGCCAGTTCCGTTTTACCGACACCGGTAGGACCGAGGAATATGAAGGAACCGATCGGACGGTTGGGATCCTGCAGGCCGGCACGGCTGCGGCGGACGGCATTAGAGACAACTGTCACGGCTTCATCCTGTCCTACAACCCGTTCATGCAGACGGTCTTCCATATGGACCAGCTTCATCATTTCGCTTTCCAGCAATCTGGATACAGGGATACCTGTCCAGCGGCCGACGATCTCCGCGATTTCTTCCGCATCAACGTTTTCCTTGAGCAAGGCGCCGTTCGCCTGAAGCGTCTTCAGTTTTTCTTCGGCATCATCACGTTCCTTTGTCAGGGCGGGCAGATCACCGTAGCGGAGTTTGGCAGCCTTTTCGAAGTCATTATAGCGTTCCGCCTGTTCAATGCGGACGTTCAGGTCTTCGATAGCTTCCTTTGTTGTCCGCAGCTTAGAAATGGCTTCCTTTTCTGTCTGCCACTGAGTTGTAAGAGCAGATGATTTCTCATTCAGGTCAGAAAGCTCCTGTTTGATTCTTTCCAGACGCTCAAGAGAGCCTTTATCGCTTTCCTTCAGCAATGCCTGCCGTTCGATCTCCAGCTGGATGATCTGGCGGTCCACGTCATCCAGTGCCTGCGGCTTGGAGTCGATCTCCGTGCGCAGACGGGCAGCAGCTTCATCGATCAGGTCAATTGCCTTGTCAGGCAGATGACGGTCAGGGATGTAGCGGTGGGAGAGAGATGCTGCCGCAATCACCGCTCCATCCGTGATCCGCACACCATGATGCACTTCGTAGCGCTGTTTCAGCCCACGCAAAATGCTGATGGTATCTTCAACAGACGGTTCTTCGATAAGAACAGTCTGGAATCGGCGTTCCAATGCCGGGTCCTTTTCCACATATTTCCGGTATTCATCCAATGTAGTTGCACCGATCAGATGCAGTTCACCGCGGGCCAGCATCGGTTTGATCATATTGCCGGCATCCATGGAGCCTTCTGCGGCACCGGCACCGACTATGGTATGCATTTCATCAATGAAGAGAATGATCTCACCGTCAGATTCGGTGATCTCTTTAAGGACGGCTTTCAACCTTTCCTCAAATTCACCACGGTATTTTGCCCCCGCGACCAGAGCGGACATATCCAATTGAACCAGACGCTTGTTCTTCAGCCCTTCCGGGACATCACCCTTGACGATTCGCTGCGCAAGTCCTTCTACGACAGCGGTTTTACCGACGCCCGGTTCACCAATCAGCGCCGGGTTGTTCTTGGTTCGGCGGGAAAGGATCTGGATCGTGCGGCGGATCTCATCATCACGGCCGATCACCGGATCCAACTTACCCTGACGTGCGATTGCTGTCATGTCGCGGCCGTATTTTTCAAGTGCCTGATAGGTGTCTTCAGGGTTCTGCCCTGTAACACGCTGGTTGCCGCGGACTGCCGTCAGTGCACGAAGGATTGAATCTTTTGTTATCCCGAATTGACTGAGTTTCTTTCCTTCAATGCTGTCGCACAAGGCTAAAAGCAGGTGCTCCGTTGAGACATATTCATCCTGCATGCCTTTGGCGATGCTTTCGGCGTTGTTAAAGACGTCCGATGTTGTGCGTCCGAGCGTGAGAGAAGTGGAACTGCCGGTAACACGCGGCCGTGATTCCAGATCTTTCGTGACTGCATCAAGCAATCCCGCGGTGCTGCCTGAGATCCTGGTCACCAGAGCAGGAACTATACCGTCCTGCTGGCGCAGCAGCGCCAGCAGAAGATGAGCGGGCTCTACTGACTGATGACTGAATTCCAGCGCAACCTGCTGGGTTTGTGATATTGCTTCCTGTGCTTTTTGTGTATATTTATCGAAATTCATACTTCACCTCCTTCCCTCCTGTGGGGAAGATTGTTTTCATTCAATTACATCATTTAGTATGACTGAATTTTGATAAGATTTCGTAAACACTGTATAAGAACAACATTAACAAAATTCAGCCGGATATGCAGTTTTCTTGAGATGTTGCTGCATATCCGGGTTTATTAGATTCATAAAAATCGTAAGCGCGGAGATCAGAGACCTGATATTTGTGATATTTTGATAATTTACCATCCGGCTCCCTTCCTGAGTTTTCCTTATTTTCAGAGAAAGCTGCGTTTTTTGAATTTTCTAATCTTTCAGCCTTTTGTCACTCTTGCGGGCGAGCCAGGTCCCGAAGGACTGTATCAGCTGGGTGATAAGGACCAGTACGATCACCGCAAGATACAACACAGCGTATCGATAACGCTGATAACCGTACGCAAGTGCCAGTTTACCCAGACCGCCGCCGCCAACCGCGCCGGACATGGCTGTATAACCCATGATGGTGGTTATTGCCAGCGTGAAGTTTGTGATCAGTGAAGGAACACTTTCCGGCAGCATCACATGAAGGACGATCTGCATCGGCGTTGCGCCCATCGCCTGTGCGGTTTCGATGATGTTCGGATTTACTTCCCGCAGACTGCTTTCTACAAGTCTCGCAATGAATGGAAAAGCTGCAACGGTCAGAGGAACGATGGAGGCGACTGTGCCGACGGATGTTCCGACAATAACGCGTGTCAGCGGGATGATCATAACCATAAGGATGATGAAGGGAACTGATCGTAAAAAGTTGATGAAAACATTGAGAAAACTCATGATCCATTTCGGCAGCGGGCGGATGCCTTTCGGCTCTCCCGTTACAAGCAGAACCCCCAGAGGCAGGCCGATGATGATCGCGAAAAATGTCGCGAGAAAGGTAGAGTAAAGTGTTTCCCAGATCGCAAAAGGAAATTCAGTCAGCAGACAATTCCAG
>CACYHU010000139.1 GCA_902774215.1 uncultured Chloroflexota bacterium | reverse complement strand
GGAAGTCATTGAACGCCGGGCTGATTTTGACCTGCGCAAGGCAAGAGCCCGCTCTCACATTCTGGAAGGTCTGTTGATCGCTTTGTCCAATCTGGATGAGGTGATCCGCATTATACGCCACGCTCCGGACAGCGATGCCGCGAAAACTCAGTTGATGGAACGATTTAATCTGACTGAGATCCAGGCACAGGCCATTCTGGACATGCAGCTGCGCCGCCTTTCCGCGTTGGAACGCTGGAAAATCGAAGAAGAACAGAAACAGCTTATCGAGAAGATCGCTGATCTTGAGGATCTGCTGGCCTCTAAGGAACGTCAACTGAAAGTCGTCGAGACTGAGACGGATGAAGTCACACGGGTTTACGGTGATGAACGCCGCACTTCCATTGAAGCGGATGAACTGGAAGGTTTCTCTGAAGGGGACCTTGTCTCCGAACGGGGTGTCTTTGTCACTATGACTGCCAACGGCTACATCAAGCGCGTTGACGCCACGACTTATCGGCAATACAATCGCGGCGCACAGGGAGTTACCGGTCATACCATGAAAGAGGAAGACCGGGTGATGAACATCATGTTTGTCAATACGCATGACAAGATGCTGTTCTTTACCGATAAAGGTAAGGTATATGCGGAGGATGTATTCCGCATTCCGGACAGCAGCCGGACAGGCAAGGGACTGCCGGTGATCAATATTATCAATATTCAGGGCGATGAAAAAGTCACTGCCATGCTTTCAATACGGCCGACAGATACCGAAGGGTATCTGGTGATGGCTACGGCTAAAGGCAAGATCAAACGCAATCGGCTCAAGGATTATCTTAATATCCGCTCCAACGGACTGATCGCCATCAATCTGGAAGATGATGACCGCCTGACCTGGGTCGGACAGACGGATGGACACATGAACGTGATCATGGTCAGCCGCAACGGGAAATGTCTGCGCTTCAAGGAAAATTCCATCCGCACGATGGGCCGTACCGCACGCGGTGTGAACTCAATGAAGCTTGCAGGTGATGACCATCTGGTTTATGTCGGTGTTGCCCGCGACCAGGATGATCTGCTTATCGTCCATGATAGGGGAATCGGCAAACGTACGCCGGTCGCACTCGTACCGATCCACGGCAGGACTACGGGTGGTCAGAAAATCACCAACACCAATGCCTTTGGCAAAATCGGTAAGATCGCGGCTGCGCTGGTGCTGCATGCCAATGATGATGTGACCTTTATGAGTTCTACGGGACATGTGGTGCGCCTGCGCGGCTCTGTGATCCCCAGTCTCAGCCGTATCGCACGGGGCGTGCGCCTGGTTCGTATGGAAGAGGATGCGGTTGTTGCCGGTGTGACCGCCAATGACCGTGATGCCATCCCTGAAGCTCCGGACGAAGAAACCGTAACAGAGCTTCCCACAGATCCGACTCTCCCTCCGGAAGAGGATATCCCTGCGGACGATGATGCTGATATCGAAGATGAAGATATAGAAGAAATTGAGGAAGATGAAGAAACGGAAGATGATTCAGATGAAGGATCTTCCGATGATGCAGCAGAAAACGAATAGCAAAGGCCGGGTCACACGGTGTTTCAGGAGCAATACCTGACATCAGGTACCCGGAGCCTTGATATCTGAAATAAGGAGGAAAGAAATGCAGATTGTTACTGATAGCGCGGCTGATTTAGCCCCTTCACAAATTGCAGGACTTCCTATTCATTTTACGACACTGCGCCTGAGTCTTGGCGGAGAGCCGTTTACAGGATCAAATGAAGAGTTTTACCGGAAGCTCTCTGAAACAGACGAATATCCGGTCACTTCGCAGGCTTCTGCAGGAGAATTCTCAGAACTGTACCGCAAGGTGGCAAAGGTTGATCCGGATATTCTTTCCATTCATATTTCCGGTGGCTTGAGCGGAACGATAAACTCCGCCCGTGTAGGAGCATCCATGGTCCCTGAGGCAAAAGTGACCTTCTGGGATTCACGGACGCTTTCGGCAGCGCTCGGCTGGCAGGTCGAAGCAGCTGCCCGGATGGTTGTAAAGGGTTTTAAACTGGAAAAGATCCTTGAAAGGCTGACCCAGATCCGTGATACGGTTGACGGGATGTTCTCCATCAAGGAAATGCGGTACCTTATTCATGGCGGACGTGTGAGCCATCTGAAGGGGCTGCTTGCTTCAGTATTGAACATCAAACCGGTCATCGGTGTGGATCACATTACCGGGATGTATACCAATGCTGCGCAGGATATGACTTTCAAGCGGGCCCTGGCACGCATGATCAACCTGGATAAAGTCCGTTACACCGGTATGGGGCCGCTCCGCGCACAGATCGTCCATGGCAACAACCCTGAAGGTGTCGAATTTATCCGGAAAAAAGCGGAAGAAGAGCTGCACTGCAGCTTTGATCCGACTGTGCCGGTGGCTCCTGCCCTCGGTGCCCATACCGGTCCTTCCCTTGCCGGGATCATTGTCGGACCGCAGGCCCTTTTCGGTGATCTTTTCTGAATTATTTAATTAAAACCTGCCATATGCAGTTCCGGCAAAATTGTCGGGAAATAAAAGAACCTTGACAATTCTGAAAATTGCCGGACGGATATAGGGCTTCGCCAACTTTGCGGTATCAGTTTCAGTCTGTTCTGTAATGTACGAGCTGCGCCCGGTTAAGACTCAAAGCAGGAATTCCGCAGCCATTCGCTTTGTTCCGAATAACATCACCTGGAAGAACATCTGTTGAAAATGGGGTGTCGGGGGCAGCGGGTGACCGAAGGCAGCCCGCGCCTCTGACTGAGAACTCAGGCGCGGGAAGTTCTTTCTGCCGCCGGTTGCTGCCTGCTCCGCGCCTGCTGTGCAGCAGCATAAACGCCGGAGGGCAATTTCCTGTTTGATTTGGATTCCTTTGACTCAATTTTTTATTTTTATGCCTGATTTTGGTATTCCTTACACACTCAGAGAAAAATGCCGCATCCGGGAGGAAGACCTTGTACTGGTCGGCGTATCGGGCGGGATCGATTCCGTTTTTCTGCTTACACAATTGTATGAAATTGGTCAGCCCGTTATGGCAGCCGTTTTTAATCACGGTCTGCGGCCGGAAGCGGCGGAAGAGTGTGATTTCGTCATGAATTATTGTGCTGAAAGGAATATCACTTGTGTCCGGGGAGAGGCGGATGTACGGTCCTTTGCGGCAGAGAATAAAATGGGGATCGAAGAAGCCGCGCGGGAGCTTCGCTACCGGTTTTTATTCCGCACTGCCGCGGAAAATAATTGTGCGGCTGTCGCAGCGGCTCATCATGCCAATGATCAGGCGGAAACGGTGCTCATGCACATTCTGCGGGGAACAGGTATTGATGGACTCTGCGGCATGCAGCCCTATGGTTTTCTGAAAACCTACAGTGAAACGATCCCGCTGATCCGCCCGCTGCTTGGGATCACCAGAGAGGAAATTGAGACCTTTGCGGCGGAAACCGGGATGCCTTTCCGGGAGGATTCATCCAATTCCGATATGTCATACACCAGGAACCGGATCCGGATGGAACTTCTGCCAAAACTGGCGGCTGATTACAATCCGAAAATCGTTGACTCTTTATGCCGTCTCGCAAATTCTGCCGCTGCTGATAAAGAAATACTGGACGATGATTGTGAAAGAGCCCTGCGTTACGCGGCTTTTTATCAGTTTGATACCTGCTGTGAGTGGAGCCGTAAAACTTATCTTTCCTATCCAACCGGGCTCCGCCTGCGGCTGCTGCGCTGGATCCTTTCCCTGATGGGTGCGGATCTGTCCGAAATTGGCTATGAACGTATTTCTGTGGCTGACCTTATGTTTGGAAGAGCCCGTTATAATCAGGTGATCCCTTTCATTGATGGTTTCTGGCTGTGCTGTGAAGGGGACAAAGCTTTGATCCTGACGGAGCCCGACAGGAAACAATGGAAATATCCACAGCTTTCTCAGGGATGGACATTGTATATCGAAACGCGCCATATACAGGCGAAGGATCTGCCGGACTGGGTGGAAAAAGCCCGGGCTCATCCGGAAATGGCGGTTTTGGATGCCAATCAGATCGCCGGTTATCCTGTTATCAGAAAGATCCGCCCGGGTGATCGTTTTGAACCCTATGGGATGGGCGGGAGAAGCCAGAAGCTTTCGGACTTTCTTATCAATAATAAAGTGCCTGTGCAATACCGTTCCGATCTCGTTGTTGCCGCGGATGAAGCAGGGATCATCTGGGTTCCCGGCCATCGTGTCTCGAACCGCTGCGCTTTGTGTGATACCAGCCGCAGGATCATGATCCTGAAACTGAAAAACTGATTTTTCTGTATTATATACAGACGATCTATCCGGATATTTTCATAAACGAATTACAGCATCCGGAACCGGGTGTTAACCACTTTGTAACCGATGACTGAGGAAAAAAGGAGCTTCTATCATGAATTGGAAAGAAGAAGAAATTGAATTTACCGGCTGGGCAAACGGCGGTGCGGCTTTAGGACGTCTGGCGGATGGCCGGGTCGTATTTACCGATGGTGTTTTACCCGGAGAAAAAGCACTGGTTCGTTACGCGGAGAAGGATGCACGGTTCATTTCTGCGGAGGTGGTAAAGCTCGTTTCAAAATCACCGATGCGGATCGATCCCCGCTGCCCGCTTTATGGAAAATGTGCCCGCTGTTGTATGCAGAACCTGGAATATCTGGACCAGCTTCATGCCAAGCGTGAGATCCTCATTGATCATCTCAGCCGGATAGCCGGGATAAAGGATGCGGAGAAACTGGTTCAGCCGGTGATTCCGGCGCCTTCGCAGTGGAACTATGCGCGGACACTGATTCTGGGACTGGATGCTGACGGAAGCTTCTGTGTTCCCGATAAAAAGGGCGGGCTGCTGAAGCTTGAATCATATTGCCCCATTATTGCTGACTGCCTGAATGATGTGCTGGCATCTTTCACCTTTGAACCGGACAGCGGTATCGCAGAGATGGAATTTCGTGCGGATGATGAGGATGGTATCCAGCTGATCCTGCGCGGGGATTCGGATAAGCCTGAAAACGAGATGGAAAATGATACGGAGATTTCTGTGGTCTATCAGGGACCGGAATCCTCCTGGGTGATGGCCGGTGTCAGTACATTGGAGCAGACAGCCGCCGGTATCAAAATCTGCGCGGCTGATAGCAGTTCGTTCCTGAATAATCCCGAAATATTGAATGTTTTATGTGAAAAGCTTATCCCGCTGCTGCCCGGACTTGAGACGGTTTCCCTGCTGGATATCAATTGCGGGACGGGATTCTGGAGCCGATGGTTCGGTGAACGCTGCCGTGAGATCAATGCACTGATGACAGATGAAAATGAGAGCGAAGACTTTGTTTACAATCTGGATGAGCTGGAGAATATATCGCTTTATATCGGCGAGATCACGGATATCCTTCCCGGAGTGCCTTTGCCGTCGAATGAGTATGTGCTGATCGAAGGCGGAAAAGCAGGTCTGCACGAAAAAGATCTGGCAGCTGTCTGTGCGCGGGATCCCAAAAAAATATTCTGCCTGTATAAGGATCCTGCTATCCTTGCAAGAGACCTCAAACGCCTTATTGCTGCCGGCCGCTGTGTGAAAGCTGTCCTGCCCTATGATCCGGCCCCGCAAACAGCCGCGATCGGGATCTTTGCCGTTTTGGAGTAAAAATAACGTAATTGTCTGCTCGAAATACTTCTGAAAATTTTTTAGATTTTCGAGCAGATAATGTATAATTGCAAAATATCAGGATAAAATCGTATTTTCAGCTGCATTTTATCATGATAAAATGCAGTTATTGATAATTACAGAAAGATGGAGCCGGTTTTATGGAAAGAGATCTTTACCGGGATTTGCTGAAATGGAAGAATTCACCTTACCGGAAACCACTGGTTTTATTTGGTGCAAGGCAAACGGGCAAAACCTGGCTGCTGAAAGAATTTGGACATCGGGAATACAAAAACCTGGCATATATTAATTGCGATAATAACCCTGATATAACCGGGCTGTTTTTTGACTTTAATATTGAAAGACTGATTCGCAGTTTTTCTGTTATAACAGAACAGATAATTCAAAAGCATGATACACTGATCATTCTTGATGAGGTGCAGGAAGTCCCGATGGCACTGACAGCGTTAAAGTATTTTTCTGAAAATGCGCCTGAGTATCATATAGCTGTTGCGGGAAGTTTTCTCGGGATCAATGTTCATAAAGGCAGTGGTTACCCGGTAGGAAAAGTTGATGAATTGTATCTTTATCCGCTGTCTTTCCTCGAATTTCTGAAAGCGTCAGGAAATAATTCGCTTGTTGAAATGATGCAGGAGCATCATTGGACAGAATTTGCACCCCTGCATGAAAGATGCAGAGACTTGCTGCGGCAATATTACTTTACCGGTGGAATGCCGGAGGTGGTTCAGCATTATGTCATAAATCGGGATGTTCAGGAAGTACGCAATATACAACGGCGTATTTTGCGGGATTATCGCAGTGACTTTTCAAAACATATTCCTGCCCCTTTACTTTCAAAGGTGAATCTGGTGTGGGATTCGATTCCTTCACATTTGGCGAAGGAAAATAAAAAATTCGTATACGGAGCGGTAAAAAAAGGCGCACGCGCAAAAGATTTGGAGGATGCCATTCAATGGCTCCTTGATACCGGTTTAGTCTTCAAAGTAAACCGTGTATCGAAGATCGAGATGCCTCTGAAATTTTATGAGGAATTTGGATCTTTCAAACTTTTTTTGAATGATCTGGGCTTGTTAGGCGCGATGGTGGATGTTCCCATCAGGATGATTCTTTTGAAAGATAATTTTCTTGAAGAATATAAGGGCGCTTTTACGGAACAATATGTCGGACAGCAGCTTACTGCGGTTGGGATAAAGCCTTATTACTACACTAATGAACGTTCAACTCTTGAAATCGATTTTGTTATTCAGAAAGAAAATGTCTATCCGATAGAAGTAAAAGCAGAAGAGAATCTCCGGTCGAAGAGTCTTCGCACGATTGTGACTTCCGGGAATAACCTGACCGGCTGGCGTTTTTCCATGTCTGATTACCGGGTGCAGGATTGGATGATAAATATTCCGCTTTATCTGGTACAGGAATGGGTCACAGCCGCAGATTAGACAGGCAAGAAATATCTGTTCAGAACGGAGCACACGGTGACAGATATTTAGCTGCAGCGAAGTCCGTACAAAAGGCCTGTCATCTGTGCTGTGGCACCCGGGTATAAACAGGTACAATAAGAGGCTGTTAAATAATGAAAAGGATCGAAACAAAAAGGATCGAAACAAAATCCCTGGTGATGATACTGCTCTCCATGATAATATGGGGAAGTGTCGGATTATTCCGGCGTTTTATACCGCTCCCTTCCGCGGTTCTTGCCTGCTGTCGGGGGATCATCGGGACTCTGTTTTTGATAGTTTTTGTTAAGGTTCAGGGAAAAAGACTGTTTTCTCCGCTGGAAAAACGGCAGATCTTTCTGCTGATCTTGAGCGGTGCTGTTATGGGAGTCAACTGGATCCTGCTGTTTGAAGCCTACCGCTATACCACTGTTTCAGTGGCGACTTTGTGCTATTATATGGCTCCAACGATTGTCATCCTTTTATCTCCGCTGCTGTTTCAGGAAAAAATCACACTTCGCAAAGGAATTTGTGCGCTGCTTGCTGT